>CADBNM010000147.1 GCA_902796055.1 Oscillospiraceae bacterium | reverse complement strand
TGAGTTTCATTACATATTTGCCGATTACCTGATCATTTGTTATCGGCGGGTCAACGAGGGCGCCTTGCTTTATGCCCTGCGTTTCAAGCACTATAGTGCCATCGTCCCTTTTTACGGGGTCTTTTATTACCTTATGCGTTACATCCTTGCCTGCCATATCGCCTACCTCGGCGTGGTAAGAAATGATGTCGCCTTTTTTTACATCGCTGCCGTCGCTCGCTTTTACTAAGATTACATCGTCAACCTTAAGCATGGGAGTCATTGAATCCGACACTACATTGAAGAAGTAGTAATCCAAAAGTTTGGGTTTTGCGCCCGAAAGCCTGATTACGAACACTGCTATTACAAGCAGAGTTGCAATCACAAGAAAGACGGTTGCCGCAATATTTAGAATCTTTTTAAATGTTTTCATTATTAATCGGGAATAAACCTTATTGCATTAAATTCCAAAAACATTGTACCTATATTGTTATCAACCTTAGCGCCGTTCAAGGTAACATACCAATAAACTACTACAGGCGTTGGCCGAAGGTTTCCTCCGGTTGTTGTTGCCGCGGGTAAAGTAATATTATTACAAAACGGCTGCATGGGTACTCTCGAATATACCTGCCCCTGCACAACGGTTGAATCGTTGATTAAATCAAACGCCTGCTTAACAGTATCTCCTTCAATCTGCGAGGCAAAGTTAACGCAGTCGCCCTCGGAGGTTGTTATAAACTTGGTGTTTACAAGCATATTTTCAAAATAAACTGTACCGGTCAACTGTCTTGTTTCGTTGCTTGAAATAACAGTCATAAAATACCGTCTTTCACCCGGATAAGTGAAAACCTCGGGCACATTGTTTCCTGCATCAACATTCCAATCTACAGTCCTGTCATATTCAATGGTGCCGTTTGAGAGCATAGTGCCGGCATAGGTATTATACTGAATGTTTAAATTATCCGAAGCATATAAGCCGATATTTCCTTCGGTTCTGGCATTAACCTGCAAGCCTGTAAACCACGCAAAGATAGCAAGAATAATGCACACTGCG
Organism: Oscillospiraceae bacterium; assembly: GCA_902796055.1. Classification (GTDB taxonomy): domain Bacteria; phylum Bacillota; class Clostridia; order Oscillospirales; family Acutalibacteraceae; genus RUG714. Next base: position 4,425 of record CADBNM010000147.1, on the reverse strand, counting down.
AGCACAAATATCATTATTAAACTGCCGACATAAGCCTTGCGCTGTTTATCAGCCTTGGCTTTATCAAATGCATTGACATTTTCTTGCATCTCTTTACTCCTTTGCAGATTTGTTTTTTTGAATTCGGAATGAAGAACCTCACCCACTGACAAAATCAAAGATTTTGAGTGTGTCCCGAGAACCTTAGCGTTCGCAGGCTTCGCCTGCTCGGCTGCGGAATTAAAGGTTATTTATTGTAGAAATATACTGTTGCGGATTTTGCCGCCACGGACTTAAGCTTAACATCCGAAGTCGCTTCGATGAAAACGGTTTCAAATGCGTTTTCACTCTTTAGCATTTCGGCGAAGGACGCCGCTTCCTCTTCGCTCATACCGTTTTGAAGGACAAATGCGAAGGATTTATCGCAATCCGTGAATACATCTTCAAGCGCAAGCGGAAGATTGATTTCATCCGTTTTGCATATTTTCTTGAACTTGCCGCCTACTACCTGACCTAAGAGAGAGCCGGTGTAGGTTACGGACTGAATGTTAGCGCTCGGAAGCTCGTTTGCGCTCTCGGCAAAATGCTTGATAGCACAAGCGGTGGGAAGCGCTGAGCCTGTTACAGCCTCACTGTCAATGATATTTACAGTGATTTCAGCCTCTCTCGCCACAAGCTCGGTCAAGCTTACCGCGCCTGTTTCCTTTTCGGAAGAAGCAACAAAATAAATATCATTACCCTTTTCAATGAAAGGCTTTAATGTATTGAGAATTTCAACAGCCGCCTCGCCTTTTTTCGCTTTTGAAACGGCGGAAACGGAGATAAGCTCAACACCGTATTTTTCAGCCAAAGCCTTAGCGTCGGCATTATAATCATCTGCCAAAACTGCTGTGCCCGTGCCTGAAGCGGCTTTATTTATAGAGCAAGCGGTTTTAATGAGATTTCTGTAATCATCGGTCGAAAGTCCGTTATCAAGAGTGCGGATGTTCTTTGCCGCAAGCACCTTTGATTTTGCCTTGTTTTCAGCTGCAAGCGTTGCCGCCGCAAGCATAGCCTTTGCAGAGGAATTGATACCTGCACGCTGCTTCTTGAACGCTGCAAGCTCTTCCTTGCGAGCCGCCGCAACTGCCTTTTCCTGCTGTTTTGCAAGGTCGGCTTTAAGCTTTTCGGTAGCTGCGTCATAAGCCGATTTATTATTGGCAATATCGTTATTAAGCGAAGTCACCTTAGCGTCACGCTCTGCAATTTCTTTATCCTTTGAAGCAATAGTTGCCTCGCGCTCGGCAATAGTGTTTTTATGTTGCTCAAGATTTCCTTTAAGCACATTTATAGCCTCTGCTCTTGCAAGAAGTTCTGCAGCGTCGGACTGCATTTGCGCCCTATTTTGCTCAATGAGACTCTGCTGTTCACTTACCTGATTATTGAGACTTTCAATCGTCGCCGCTTTTTGATTTACATCGCTTTCAAGAGCTGAAATCTGCTCGGTTATAGTGTTGATGTCGGCAAGCTGAGTTTCAATAGTCGCGCTCTTCTGTGCCACTTCGTCATTAAGTGAAGCGACATTTGCTTCGAGTGCTGATATTTTTTCAGCCATTGAAGCAATTTCGGCTTTATTGGCATCAATCTCGCTGTTAAGCTCAGCCACCTTTGACTCAAGCGAAGCAATAGCGGACGCCTTTTCGGCAATTTCTGCTTTCTTGGCTTCAACATCAGCTTCGAGTGCTGCAATAGTGGCAAGGTGAGCCGCAACTGCTGCCTCAAGAGCCGCTGTTTTCTCTTCAAGAGAAACGATTTTAGCATTGAGCTCTTCGTTGATGGCAAGCTGTTCATCAAGCTTTGCTTTAACCTTTTCGGTTTCCTCGCGGGCAGCCTTGAGTTCGTTTTCTTTTCTGTCAAGCTCAAGCTGCATATTGCCGATTTTTGTGATTTTATCGTTTAACTCTTTCTCCAAATGCTTTGTTTCAGAGGTTAAACGCTCAATCTTTCTGTCCTTATTTTCGGAATCGACAGTTAAGGTTGCGATATTCTTTTCTAAGGAGCCTATGTTCTTTTCAAAGTCCTCAATCTGCTTTCTTAAAGCGTCACGCTCTTCAAGAACGGCAAGCTCCGCTTTTTGTTCGTAAATTCTGATGCGCTCTTCTTCAGCGCGTTTCTTTTCCTCAGCCTCAGCCCTTTTTTCTTCCTCGTAATCAGCCTGCAGCTGTTCCTCAAGATCGGGGTTTGAGCAAAGCTCAATAGCAAACTGCTGAAGCGCAACGGTGTCATAAAGCGCTTTCTTATATTTATCTTCAAGCACACCGTCAAACTCATTACCTGCCGCCTGATAGCCGGGCTTGGTATAAGTTTCTATGTAGTTCCACAAATCCAAGGATTTCTTGAAGTTGGGGTTCTTTGTCATAAGGTTTGTGTGCAGAATGGGCGGACGAACAAGCTCGCAGCCTGTTAATTCACGCATAAGCGGAGTTGAAAGGAAGTCGCCCAATACTGTACGGATACGAAGCACACGCTCATAACCCGAAAGGGTTGTAACATCGGCATTTAAGTCAACCTTTGTGTTAGTGTGCGATTCAATAGAGAAGGAGAGGTCATACTCAATCTTTTCATCAAAAACCTGAAAATCTCTGTGAAGATTTACCTTTGAAAAAGAATCGTTGGGAGCGTCGCTAAGCGCTTTATATCTGAGACCTACAAAGTAAGCAAGCTTTTGAAGGAGAGTATATAAAAAGCGGTTTTCATAAATCGCAAAGGATTCCTCACGCTGAATATTGAGTATTCTTTCGGGAGTTACATCGTCACCCTCTACCCTTGCAATAAGGTTAGTGTGCTGCGCCAAATGGCGAACAGACTCGGTGGTGATATTCCTCGCCTTTTCAATCGGAACAACTTCTTCTGTTACTTCGATGAAACGGCGCTGTTCACGGATTGCCTTATCAATATATACGAGAGTGCTTTCAATAGCCTCTACCCAGTCCAAATCTACGACACGGTAGTACACTTTACCGATATGAGTATCATCGCCTGTATCGGCAAGCTCTTGAGCCGCAGTAATATAATGGTGGGAGCCAATTTTCTCAAGTGATTCTTTGAAATCCGCATAGACACGGTAATATTTCTCCATTTGTTCCATATTGAGTTCCCACCTCCTTTATAAATTATTTTTCAGCATAGTTTTATTTTAATTATGAATTCGGAATTCGGAATTAAAGGTTATAATTATTAATACATTATTATACGAGTTTCTGAAGTCTGCGCAGATACTCTTTACACTCGAGCATATTTTCCTCGCCCCAAAGCTCATCGAGATAGTCGCAAAGACCGTCAATCTCATCACGGATGAAGGAAAGGTTCAACTGCTCAAACTTACGAAGTACCTTTTTAGCGAGTACATAGTCGATACCGTCAACCTCTGTGCCGCCGCAGCCTACATACGCGGGAACGAAGTCACGAAGCTGTTTAACAATACGGTTACCGAACGCCAAACGGAAATGTTCGATTACATAGTCATCAAGCATTTCAATTTTGTGAAGGTTCTCTTTTGAAACCTTGTGCTCTTCCTTGGAAGCGTCAAGCAGTTCCTCAAGATATACAGCAGATAAATGCAATCCCTCGGTCATAGGTGCTTCAAAGGGAACGCCCTTAGTATTAATGTCTATTGGCATAGCACGGTCATAAACCTTATCGGTGATAGCGAAGGTCGAGTCGTCGTTATTCGCTGTGCCGACATACCACATATTTGTGGGAAGAGTAAGCTTACCGTCCTCAAGATGCTTCGGGTCGGAATCCCAAACGGAGGGAACCAGGTCAACTACCCATTCATCACGCGAAGGCATTTCAAGAATTGAAAGCATTTCAGCGAAGTAATACTCAACACGCGCAATGTTCATTTCGTCAAGTATTACAACATAGGGAACATCAGTATATGTAGCCTCGTACATTTTTTCAAGAAGGTCTGTTTCGTTATACCTCTTGGTAAATTCGTTGAAGTAGCCGAAAAGCTCGGAACGGTCACGCCAAGACGGCTGAACGGAAGCGATTACGGCGTCATTATAAATAAACTTACCGAAAGCATAAGGAAGCGAGGTTTTACCTGTACCGGATATACCTTGCAGGATTAAAAGCCTTGTTGAAGCGAAGGATGATAAGAACAGACGGATAATTTTAATTTCATAGAAAAGTCCCATCTGCGAGCACGCGAAATTACGGAACCTGTCGCAAATTTCAGGAAGAGAAATGTTCATATCAAACTCGGGCTCAACATGGTCAGCCATTCTCTCATCAACCTTAGTAAGCTTGTAGAAACGGCTGCCGCCTTCCAAATCCTCATCGCCTGCTTTGCCGTTAAGCGTTTCAAGTTCATCGCCTGTAAGTTCGCTAATCTCATTAGGATTAAGACCGATTTGAGATACCTTCATTGAGAGAATTTTATCCTTTTCAAGGTTTAATCTC
>CADBNM010000146.1 GCA_902796055.1 Oscillospiraceae bacterium | reverse complement strand
TTAAATAAAGCAAAGATATTGAATTAAGTTATAAGGGAAACCGCTGAAACCTTGCAGTTTCAGCGGTTTTGCACTTGTGCCAACTGAAACTTGGAGTATCTGCATACGCCTCAGCGTTTCAGTTGGCGAATTTTATCTCACTCTTTCAACATCTGCTCAGCGTGTAGAAAAAGGTTTTTCTACACGCTGGAACCGACTGTTCCGCAGTCGGTTTTCTCTTTTTCTTGATTTTTTTTGCTTTTTATTATATTATAATGGGTAACATAGTCGAGGAGCACCTCGGCATAGAACGGAGAGCTTTATTGAATATTCTATTTATCGGAGATGTCGTGGGCGAAGGCGGCTGCAGCTTTTTGGAAAAAAACTTAAATGCCGTTAAAAAACATTATTCAGCCGACGCGGTTATAGTTAACGCAGAAAATTCGGCGGTGGGAAACGGCGTTACGCCCCACTCGGCAAACAGAGTGCTTGACAGCGGCGCAGACGCGCTCACGCTCGGAAACCACGGATTAAAAAGACGGGAAATATATGACTTTCTCGACAACGAGTTCAACCCGATTGTAAGACCTGCCAACTATCACCCCGCCGCGCCCGGAAGAGGCTATATGATACTCGACAAGGGCTCGGTGAGAATAGGAATAATCAATATTATGGGTATAGTGGGAATGGAAAACATAAGAAACCCGTTTGACATTATTGATGAAATAATTGACGAAATTAAGGCGGAGGGCTGCAAAACAATTATTGTGGATTTTCACGCCGAAGCTACTGCCGAAAAAAAAGCGATGGGCTTTTACCTTGACGGCAGGGTTACTGCACTTATCGGAACGCACACCCATATTCCTACTGCGGACGAGCAGATTTTGGCGGGCGGCACGGGTTATATTACCGACGCAGGTATGACGGGACCTATGGACTCCTGCCTCGGCGTAAAAAAAGAACTCGCTATTGAAAAAATGAAAACTCTCTTGCCCGTAAGATTTGAAAATCCCGATACGGATTGCTCTATGCAGGGAGTTTTAATCACGGCGGACTCCGAAGGAAAATGCACGACGATTGAAAGAATAGAGGTCAGATAATGAAAAAAATAATCAGTATCATTCTTTGCGTAATTATGGCTTTTTCGCTCTTTTCCTGTTCCAAAGGAAAGGAAAAATCGAATACTGCCTCGTCCTCCTCTTTCAAGCTGCCTTATCTGTCCTCGGATTCGCTCAGCCCCTACAAGTGCAAAAGCGAAGTGAATTTCAAACTCGCAGGGCTGCTTTATGACGGGCTTTTTAAAATGAGCGCCGACCGCAATCCCCAAAAGGTTCTTGCAGGACAGTACAGCTTTCAGGACAAGGTTATAACCGTTAATCTTAAATCGGCTAAATTCTCGGACGGCAGCACCGTAAGCTCGGAGGATGTAGTATACTCCTTTGAAAAGGCTAAGGCTTCCGACAGGTTTTCAGCTGCCCTTACTCCTATCGCTACCGCGCAGAAAAAGGGGTCGTCCGTTATCAGATTTACTCTTGGGAGCGCCGATGTTTATGCTCTTAATCTGCTTACATTCCCGATTATCAGCAAGTCCTCGCAAACAGGTACGGGCAGGTATGCCGCTGAGAGAAAGGATGACAGCACTACGCTCGTTTACAATAAATACCACAATGGTGACAAGCCGCAAATAGAAAAAATAGAGCTTTGCGAATGCGCCGACTATTCGGGCGCGGTAAATCTGCTTAACAGCGGTAAAATCGACTATCTTTTCGACGAGCTTGAAAACGGAAACATAAGAAGCTCGACAGGCAAGAGTCAGCCCGCAAAGATGAACAATCTTATATTTATGGGAATTAATGCAAACCGTCCCGTACTTAAAAATACACATTTCAGGCGCGGAATTGCGCATGCTATCAATCAAAAAAAGCTGGCTTCCGACGCATTCGAAACATACGCCTTTCCTACCGCCACGCCCTTCGACCCCGATTGGAGCGATATGGGCAGCGTGGTTGCAACCACTGTTTTAAGCGACACCGCAGAAGCGAAGGACGCTTTCCTTGACTCGGGGCTTAAATATGATAAATTAGGCGTTAATTTGCTTGGCGACAACGGCAAACAAATAAAGCTTAACTTAATTGTAAACAGCGCAAATAATATGAAAATTGCCGCCGCAGAGGAAATAAAGGCTCAGCTTATTAACTGCGGTATAATCGTTGAAATACAAAAAATGCCTCTTGATGAATATAACATTGCCATTGAAAACGGCAATTTTGACTTATACTTAGGAGAAGTGAAAATCGCAAACGACTTTAGCCTTGACTGCTTTTTCGGCAGCGGCGGCGCGGATTTCGGCATAAATTCCAAAAAGCTGAGGGTCTCTTATAAAAACTTTATTTCGGGTGAATGCTCTTTGCAGGATTTTGTTTCGGCATTTTGCGATGAAAATCCCTTTGTGCCGTTGGCTTACAAGGCGGCTGACGCCTGTGCGAATTCGGCTTTGGAAGCTGACTTACAGGTAAGCGAAAACGATATTTACAACGGGGTTGAAGGCTGGAGCATTTGATGAATAACAAAGATGTGAAAATCCAATACATAAAAGGAGTCGGCGAAAAGCGTGCGGCTGCTTTTGCGCGCCTTGGCGTTTTCACTCTCGGCGATTTAATTCATTTCTACCCCAGAGCCTACGAAAATTGGGGCAACATTAAAAAGATTGACGAAACCGAAGCAGGCGAGGTGGTCTGCGTTAAAGCTACCTGCATTTCGGGCGTTGATAAATTCATTTCCAAAAAAAGCGGAATCACCGTCTATTCGGCAAAGGTGAGCGACGGCGAGGGCGTTATGGATATAACCATATTCAATAACCGTTTCGCCGCGGCAAAGCTTGAATACGGCGCGGACTATCTGTTCTTAGGCAAGGTTGAAGGAAACCTTACAAAGAGAAAAATGGTAAATCCCAACATCGAAGCGGCTCTCGGTACGGATAAAATCAGACCGATTTATCCCCAGACGCACGGTTTGAATTCCACAGCCATTTCAAAAGCGATGAAAAACGCGCTGAATATTGAAGCTCAATTTGAGGAGCCCTTCCCCGCAGGCTTAATAGACGCCTATTCGCTTACGGGCGAGGACGAGGCGATAAGAAATATTCACTTCCCCGAAAGCGAGGAAATGCTCGAAAAAGCGAGAAAAAGGCTCATTTTCGACGAACTGCTCTTCCTGCAGCTATCGCTTTTAAGTATGAGGGAAAACACAAGGGGGACGCGCTCGCCTAAAATTGAAAATGACTGTTCCGAGCAGTTTGCCTCGCTATTACCGTATGAGCTGACAGGCGCTCAAAAAAGAGTTATAGCCGAAAGCGTTGCGGATTTAAAAGCCGACGCGCCTATGTCACGCCTTGTGCAAGGCGATGTAGGCTCGGGTAAAACCGCAGTTGCAATGTCGCTTATGTATACCTGCGCGCTAAACGGCTTTCAAAGCGCTATGATGGCGCCGACGGAAATACTTGCCGAGCAGCATTTTAAGAGCATAAACGAGGTTTTTGAAGCTCAGGGAATAAAAACCGTTTTGCTCACAGGCTCGATGAGCGCAAAGCAGAAAAAAGAAAACAAACGCCTTATTTCAGAAGGCGAAGCAGATATAGTTATAGGCACTCATGCGCTTATTCAGGGCGATGTAAGTTTTAAGAATTTAGCCCTTGTTATTGCCGACGAGCAGCACCGCTTCGGCGTTAAGCAGAGAACAACCTTGCAGGAAAAGGGCGAAAATGTCAATCTGCTCGTTATGAGCGCAACGCCCATTCCGAGGACGCTTGCGCTGTTTATTTACGGCGAGCTTGATATAAGTGTGCTTGATGAAATGCCGAGTGGCAGAAAAGGAATTGAAACCTATGCGGTTGACTCCTCTTACCACAAGCGCCTTTACGACTTCATTAAAAAGGAAGTCGACGCAGGCAGGCAGGCTTATATCGTCTGCCCGAGAGTTGAGGAGGGCGAAGATGAACTCATAAGTGCTACCGAATATGCCGACAAGTTAAAAAACACAGCCTTCAAAAACTACAGCGTGGGCGTGCTCCACGGCAAGATGAAGGGCAGCGAAAAGGAAAGCATTATGCGCCGATTTAAAGACGGTGAAATACAAATCCTCGTTGCGACAACCGTTATAGAGGTTGGAATTGATGTGCCGAATGCGAGCATAATGATTATTGAAAACGCAGAGAGATACGGGCTTTCGCAACTCCACCAGCTTCGCGGCAGAATAGGCAGAGGTGAATACAAATCCTACTGCGTACTTGTCAGCGATTCGGCTTCGGACAACGACAGGCTCTCGGTTATGAAGGAAAGCTCCGACGGCTTTAAAATTGCCGACGCAGATTTGAAATTAAGAGGCCCCGGCGACTTCTTCGGCGAAAGGCAGCACGGCTTGGTTAACCTTAAAATAGCAAATCTGCTCGAGGATATGGAAACGCTGATGGAAACCTCCGAAGCGGCTAAAAGGATTTTGGCGGCTGACCCGAGGCTTGAAGCGAAAAAATATGCGGGACTGCGAGCAGGCGTTGATGAGTTTATAACCAAAAATCAAATAGCGGTAAATTGATAACAATTCCATAAGTTAAAGCGTTGAAACTTTAAGATTTCAACGCTTTTAATTTTAATAATTCTCGGCTTTTATTTCATAATATGCCTGTGCCTTGCCGCAGACGGGGCAGGTTGCGGGCGCGACTGTTCCTGTTACGATATGACCGCACGAGCGGCACTCCCAGATTTTGACCTCGCTTCTTGAAAAGACCTCGCTGTTTTCAATATTGGAAATG
>CADBNM010000145.1 GCA_902796055.1 Oscillospiraceae bacterium | reverse complement strand
TAAGCGGGTATGGCGGAATTGGCAGACGCGCCAGATTTAGGATCTGGTATCTCCGATGTGCAGGTTCAAGTCCTGTTACCCGCACCAAAAATGCATAGCCCGTATTTTGGGTTATGCTATTTTTTTATAAAAGGAATGATTATGAAAAAAGTGATACACAATATAAGTCCTGTTTATGATAATAACAGCAAAATATTGATTTTAGGCTCGTTTCCGTCGGTTAAATCAAGGGAAGCGCAGTTTTTCTACGGGCATCCCAGAAATCGCTTTTGGCAAGTTTTGAGCGAAATTTTATGTGAAGAAACGCCAATCAGTGTGAAGGACAAAAAAGCCTTCCTTCTAAACAATCACATTGCCGTTTGGGATGTTATTGCATCTTGCGATATAGAAGGCTCTTCGGATTCATCAATTAAAAATGTTAAAGCAAATGACATTTCACTTATACTGGGAAGTGCAGAAATTAAAGCGGTATTTTGCAACGGCGCAACTTCTTTTAAGTTTTATCAAAAGTATCTTGAAAAAGGAGTGGACAGAGAAGCGATAAAGCTGCCTTCCACAAGCCCTGCCAATGCAGCTTTTAATATGGATAAGCTCATTAATGAGTGGAAAATAGTTTTAGATTACCTTTCTTAGTATTGACAAATTGACACGCCTATACTATAATATATATGAACATATATTCATATGAAAGGCGTGATACTATAAAAAAGAAATTCAAATGTGAGGTTGACTGCGCAAATTGTGCTTTAAAGCTTGAAAATGCGCTTAAAAAGGTTAAGGGTGTTGAAGATGTGAGCATTAATTTTATGACGCAAAAGCTGATATTGACAGCCCCTGATGATAACTTTGATTCTGTATTGCAAGAGGTTATAAAGAAAGCTAAACAGGTTGAACCTGACACGGTAATAACAATTTAAAGCAGCCAATCGGCTGCTTTTTTACTTGTTAAATTCATTTAGTATATCTTCAAGAACTTTCTTTTCTATTCTTGAAACATAGGAGCGGGAAATACCTAAGTGCTTTGCTATTTCTCTTTGCGTCATTGGTTCACTGCTATCCAGACCATACCTTTTTATAATTACATATTTTTCTCTCTCATCTTTTATGTTCTCAATAATATTTCTTAGTTTTTCTGTTTTTATTTTAAGGTCTATTTTATCAATAATTGTATCTTCATCAGCAACAACATCTAAAAGTGTGAGCGGGTTGCCCTCGTTATCAATATCAATCGGGTCATTGAAATAAACATCCTGATTTGTTTTTTTCTGAAGTCTGAAGGACATTAATATTTCATTTTGAATACATTTAGACAGATAAGTGCTAAGCTTAGTGTTTTTTTCTTCCTTAAAAGAATTTACACCCTTTACTAAACCGATAGTTCCTATAGATATTATGTCATCAATATCATTGTTCTTTGAATAATACTTTTTGGCAATATGAGAGACAAGCCTGAGATTGTGTTCTATCAGTTTTTTTCTTGCCTCGTCGGATCCGTTTTCCATTTCTTTAATTAGCTTTTTCTCTTCCTGCTTTGTCAATTGTCTCGGAAAAGAAACGCTTTCTTTAACATGCAAAGCGAAAAAATGCAGTGTTGAAATAATACTCATCAATAAACTAAACATACAATCACCAATATATATTATGAATAAATAATTTGAAGTATTAATGAAAGTATGCTAAAATAGTTTTAATATAATTGCGCTTTAAAAATATTAATAAAGGTATATTCCAATCGTTTATTTCGTATAATTAATCGGTGATTATATGAAAAAAATGTGGTTTATCTCTCTCATTTGCTTTTTGTCTTTTTTAATTGTATTGCTTATAGCAATCGGCTTTACAATGCTTATTCAAACGCACAATGCGAGCATACAGGCCAAGAATGATGAGTTTGTTGTAGTGCTTGATTGCGGGCACGGCGGTCCCGACGGCGGCGCAGTTGCGGCTGACGGAACTGTTGAAAAAGACATAAATTTAAGGCTCGGCTTTCAGCTTAGAGAGCTGCTTACCTCATATGGCTATAAGGTTGTTATGACCAGAGATAAAGATGACTTTATTTGTGACGACCATAACGCAAGCTTGAGGGAACAAAACATTTCAGACTTGCACAACAGGCTTGATATTGCCGAAAACTATCCGAATTCGATTTTTATTTCACTTCATATGAATAAGTTTACCGAGGAAGATTCATGGGGCTCGCAGCTTTTTTATTCGCCTAAAAATAAAAAAAGCGAGGCTTTGGCGGAATTAATAAGAAACAGGCTGTTAGCTGACGCGCAAAAGGGGAATGACAGAGCATTAAAAGAAATGGATGACAGCGTGTATATTATTTATAATGCTACTCATCCTGCACTTTTATTGGAATGCGGCTTTTTATCTAATATTAAAGAGCGTGAAAAATTCAAGAATAATGCTTACCGTTCAAAATTCGTATACGATATATTTGAGGGTATAATTGATTTTAAGGGTGCTAACCCTTGATAGTGAGGAAAAATGGGAAAGAAAAAAACTATGTATGTTTGTACCGAATGCGGCTATGATAGTGCAAAATGGTACGGTCAGTGTCCTTCATGCAAGGCATGGAATACGCTTGAAGAAATTACTATTTCAAATGACGGAGAAAAAGCTTCAGTTAAAGCAACAGATTTGACTGCTTTAACAATAGACCAAATCCCTGCAGATGACGAAAACAGGTATTTGACGGGAATGAATGAGCTTGACCGTGTTTTGGGCGGCGGCATTGTTGCAGGCTCTTTAATATTACTCGGCGGCGACCCCGGAATAGGCAAGTCTACTCTCTTGCTACAAATTTGCGAATATTTGGGTCAAAAGTTGAAGGTTTTATATGTCTCAGGTGAGGAATCGGCTCATCAAATCAAACTAAGAGCAAACAGACTCAATGTATATACCGAAAACCTGTTTGTAATGACTCAAAAGGACATAGTTGCAATAAGTGATTATATTTCATCAATGAAGCCCGATATTGTTATGATTGATTCTATTCAGACTATGAATGTTTATTCAAATCAATCATCTACAGGCAGTGTTACTCAGATTCGCGAATGTACAAACATTTTAATGACCTGCGCGAAGAAAAACAATATACCGATTTTTATTGTCGGTCATGTAAATAAGGACGGCGATTTGGCGGGTCCGAAAATTTTGGAGCATATGGTTGACGCCGTGCTTTATTTTGAAGGGGACAAGCAGTTATCCTACAGAATATTAAGAGCCGCTAAAAACAGATTCGGTTCCACTAATGAAATTGGCGTTTTTGAAATGTCGGGAAGTGGCTTAAAAGAGGTTGAAAATCCGTCTCTTATGCTAATATCAGGCAGACCCGATAATGCTTCGGGCACCTGTATTGCCTGCATTATGGAGGGCAGCAGACCTATTTTTGCCGAGGTTCAAGGGCTTGCTGCGCCTACCAATTTCGGCAATCCGAGAAGAATGGCAACAGGCTTTGACTATAACAGATTAAATATGCTTATTGCGGTGCTTGAAATGAAATGCGGTTATTATTTGGGAAATATGGACGCTTATGTGAATGTTGTCGGTGGTCTGAAACTCGATGAACCTGCCGCTGATTTATCTGTTGCCGTGGCGCTTGTCAGTTCATTAAAGGATACGGTTATTCCGGATGATGTAATCGCTTTTGGAGAAATCGGTTTGGCAGGTGAAGTCAGAAGTGTTGTCTGTTGTGAACAGCGGATAGGAGAAGCGGCAAGACTCGGCTTTTCAAGGTGTATAATACCAAAAAACAATTATAAAAATATATCGCATAAATTAAAGAAAGAAATTGAGATAATACCTGTTTCAACCGTTAGAGAAGCATTTGAAAACATTGTGAGTTAAAATCTATTGATTTTATTATAGAAATTTGTTATAATAAAATAAATAAAGGAGGGATTGTAATGAGCATAGTTGCAAAAAAAGCTTTATCTTTAATTTTAGTTTTATTGCTCGCCTTTTCACTTTTTCTTACACTAAGTGCTTCAGCCGATGAATGTGAGGGTGATAAATATCTTTCCGATGAAATAATTGATATCGCTAACGGTTCTAATGACACTCTCGGTGAAATAAACGATTTTGACAGATACGAGAGAGCTATTGAACAATCAAACGCTCTTCATGGTACAGATTACAGCGTTAAATTCCAAGCAGGCGGAGCTGACCATACTCACCAGTATATATGTGCAAATGCATTAAGAGTTCTTGCAAATGATAAGGGTCCGTGTGTTTTAACCGATAGTTCCAATTCTGCTATTATTGTTGAAAATGCCGATTGGCCTGATAAAAACGATATTGGTTTTATTTTTGACACACATTTTTATAACCCTTATACCGAAAAGAACTACCATGGCGGCGAAACTACCGCTAAGATTAAAGCTGATAATTATTATAATGAGGCAATTGAAGCGTACCAAAGCGGCAATTTAACTTTAGCAATGCAAAAAATTGGCAGAGGCTCTCATTTCTGCGCAGACGCTTGCGAAGCACACCACGCTAACAATAAGACCGCCGTTGGTTCAAACCATAGTGCTTATGAAAAGTACATTGACGGTGTAAGAAGTAAGTGCGGTATTCCCAACAATTCTTTTGAACAGAGTGTTTATAATGAAGCACTACATCTTTCCGTTAAACAAATTGTCCGCAATAATTCCTATGCGTCTTATTGCTTGGGCGATAAGGTTACCGGTAGCGAAAGCAATCCCGATTATGAGGACGCGGCAATAGCTACTGTTCAGAACGGCATAATGTCCTCGGTTCAGTATTTCTATAAATTTGCTATTCAAACCGGAATGTATCAATGATTTTAAGATTTTTTGAAAAACCAAACTTTTTGTTTGGTTTTTCTTTTTATATTATTGATTTATAATCTTATTAATGATATAATTTATATGAAAGAATTATGTTCTTTTAAGTACAACTAAGGAGTTGTTAATATGAATACTAATTACAATGCAAGAAAATGTACACTCAAACAACCTTTTATTGATCGAGCTGATTTAAAACTTAAAAAAGTTTATAAGCTTTTAGGTGACGACGCTACTGCTGATGTTACAGTTAGCACTTCGGGCGATACTCAAACCGTCGAAATCACTGTTAAAAGCCGTTCACTTATTTTAAGATCAGAAGAAAGCTCGACTGATCGCATTGAGGCGCTTGACAAAGCTATTGATGCAATTATTAGAAAAATCAGGAGAAACAAAACAAGAATCGAGAGAAAGCTTAAAAATGCTCCTGCTATCTCTGATTTGTTGGAAAACGAGGGCGAAAAGCTCTATGAAGAATCCGAATATGACATAATCAGAGAAAAAAGAGTTCAAATGAAACCTCAGTTTGTTGAAGAAGCAATTTTGCAAATGAATTTGCTTGGTCACAATTTCTATATGTTCTTAAATGCGGAAACCGAAGAGGTAAATGTAATATATAAGAGGAAAGACGGTAAATACGGTTTATTGATGGCTGAAGTTTTATAATGGTTTTAAAAAACAAGGCGGCTTTTTGCCGCCTTGTTAATTGATAGGAGTAAGAATGAAATTTTGCGCGCCGTGCCTGTTCGGCATTGAAGGCCTGGTAAGTGAAGAATTAAAAGAAAATGAGTTTGAAAATGTGCTCGCCGAAAACGGCAGAGTGACTTTTGAAGGTGATGTTTCATCTATTGCAAGAGCAAACATTTGCTCAAGATTTTCGGAAAGAATTTTAATTCTCTTAAAGAGCTTTAAGGCTATAACATTTGAAGAACTGTTTGAGGAAGTAAATTCTATAGAATGGGCGGAATATTTGCCGAAGGATGCTGCATTTCCCGTTAACGGCTGGTCCTTAAATTCCGAGCTTCACAGCATACCCGACTGCCAAAAAATAATTAAAAAAGCAATAGTTAAATCACTCGCTAAAAACTATGGTATAAGCTGGTTTGAAGAAACAGGAGCAAATTATCCCATACGGTTTTCTATATTAAAAAACCAAGTATCAATAATGATAGACACAAGCGGAGAAGGTTTGCACAAGAGGGGATACAGAACCAAAGCAAATGCCGCACCAATTAAAGAAACGCTCGCGGCTGCTATGTGCAAAATTGCAAGGATAAGAGATTATCATACTTTATACGACCCCTTTTGCGGCTCGGGTACAATTCTTATTGAAGGCACAATGCTTGCAAATAACATAATGCCGGGCATAAGGCGCGGTTTTATCAGTGAGCAGTGGGTAAGTATAGATAAGAGCATTTGGCAGGATGAGAGAAGCCGTGCGCTCGATTTAATAAAGCATAACACTGATTTTATAGCTTACGGCTCAGATATTGATAAGGATGCGATAGAGCTTACACATGCTAATGCAAACCGCTTTTCAGTGAGAAATAAATTGAAACTAAGCGTGTGCGATATAAAGCATTTCGAGCCTAAAAGTGAAAAGGGAACTCTTATTTGCAATCCGCCTTACGGTGAGCGAATGATGGAGCAGCGACAGGCGAGAGAAATATATAAAACAATGGGTAAAATCTTTGAACCCAAAAGAGGGTGGAGCTATAACATTATTTCACCCGATGAGGAATTTGAAAAAATTTACGGTGCCAAAGCCCGCAAACGCAGAAAGCTATATAACGGCATGATTAAATGCACATACTATTCGTATTTCTAAATTAAAACTAACACCGATGCGATTGCATCGGTGTTTAATTTTAATTATGATATTATATCTTTCATTGTATATATTCCTGCGCCTTTATCGGCTAAGAATTTTGCCGCGTTAATAGCACCGCAGGCAAATATTTTTTTGCTCATTGCCTGATGTTTTATTGATACAATTTCATCGGTACCTGCAAAAATAACCTCGTGCTCGCCGACAATCGTGCCGCCTCTGATGGAATGTATGCCGATTTCATTTTTAGGTCTTTTTTCACGCTTGGAGTGCCTGTCGTATTCATACAGCGGCTTTTCCTCAAGCGTATCGCTAATAGCGTTTGCAATCATAATTGCGGTGCCTGAAGGAGCGTCAATTTTTTGGTTGTGGTGCTTTTCAACTATTTCAATATCAAAATTGCCGCCTAAAACCTTAGTTGCCTGCTTTGAAAGTTCAATTAAAAGATTGATTCCAAGCGACATATTAAATGTAAAGAAAATTGCGACCTCTTTTGAAGCATTGTTTATTTTGTTCAACTGCTCGTCATCGTAGCCTGTTGTGGCAATAACGGCGGGAACGCTATTGCTTTTTGCAAAAGCGATGAGTGAATCAAGTAGTGCAGGGTTAGAAAAATCAATTATAACATCCGCAGCAACATCCACCTCGTCAAAAGACGAAAAAACAGGGAAGTTGTATTCTTTTGCATCGTAAGCGTCAACGCCACCAACGATTTCTACATCCTTGTCTTTATCACATATTTCTTTTATTACACGACCCATTGTGCCGTAACATCCGCTTAAAATTATTTTAGTCATTTTAATATCCTTATTATTTTATTAATCCGTATTTTCTCATACAATTTTCAAGTTTTTTATAATTTGCTTCGCTCAAATGATACAGCGGCATTCTGCATTCGCCTGCATCAAAGCCCATCATATTAAGCGCCGCTTTAACGGGGATGGGATTAACATCGCAAAATAGTGTTTGGCACATTTCAAGATATTTAATCTGAAGTTCGGCACTCTTTTTAAAATCACCGTCAAGAGCCGCCTGAGCGATGTTGTGAGCCTCTAAAGGCATAATATTAGATAAAACTGAAACAACACCCTTTGCGCCTAAAGCCATAAATGCAGTTGTCTGGTCATCATTACCCGAATAAAAAGCAAGATTATCACCGCAAAGTTCAATGCTCTTTGCAAGCGCCGATATATCGCCGTTCGCTTCTTTTGAAGCAACAATCATCGGGTGTTTTGCAAGCTCGGCATAAGTTTCGGGCAGAATATTCATACCTGTTCGTGAAGGAACATTGTAAAGAATAATCGGTTTTTTTGCTCTGTCTGCAATAAAATTGTAATGAGCAATTAAGCCTTCTTGTGAAGTCTTGTTATAATAGGGAGTGACAAGCAGCAACGCATCTGCTCCACAATTTACTGATTCCTCCGCAAGATTTACGCCGTAAGCCGTATCGTTACTTCCTGCGCCCGCAATAACAGGCACTCTGCCTCTTACTTCATCAACGACAAATTTAATTACTTTGATGTGCTCATCAGTATTCATCGTTTTTGCTTCGCCTGTAGTTCCGCAAACAATAATAGCATCCGTTTTGTTTTTAATTTGAAAATCCACAAGTTTTGCAAGAACATCATAGTTTACACTACCGTCAGAATACATAGGTGTTGCAATGGCAACGCCCGCACCTTCAAAAATAACAGGTTTCATAAAGTATCTATCTCCTAAAAAAATATTAGCTGATAATTAATCAAAATAACCGTTAGCGGCAAGCAACTCCGCCATAAGCACAGCACCGCCTGCGGCGCCTCTTAATGTGTTGTGAGCAAGGCAAACAAACTTATAATCAAACTGCGTATCTTCGCGAAGTCTGCCTATTGAAACAGCCATACCGTTTTCAAGGTTTCTCTGCTGTTTAGCCTGTGGCTGGTCGTCTTCTTCAAAATAGTATAAAAACTGTTTCGGAGCAGAGGGAAGAGAAAGCTTTTGAGGCTCACCTTTAAACTCTTTCCATATACGCTTACACTCTTCAATGCTCGGTTTTTTGCCGTCCTCAAATCTTACATATACAGCGCCTGTATGTCCGTCGCTTACAGGTACTCGCAGACACTGAGCGGTAAAGTTGGGGGAGGAAGCGTCTTTGATTACATCACCCTCAATCTTACCCCAAATCTTTAACGGCTCCTTTTCGCTCTTTTCTTCTTCGCCGCCGATATAAGGAATAAGATTATCAACCATCTCGGGCCATGTTTCAAAATTCTTACCGGCTCCCGAAATAGCCTGATAGGTACAAACAAGCACATCTTTAACGGTATATCCCGCCTTATCAAGCGGGAAAAGCGCGGGAACATAGCACTGAATAGAGCAATTGGGCTTAACAGCAATAAAACCTTTTTTAGTGCCAAGTCTTTTCCTTTGACTTTCAATTACCTCAATGTGTTCGGGATTAAGCTCGGGTAAAATCATCGGAACATCGTCAGTGTGTCTGTGAGCGCTGTTATTGGAAACAACGGGACATTCAGCCTTAGCGTATTTTTCCTCCAATGCTCTTATTTCATCCTTTTTCATATTTACAGCACAGAAAACAAAATCGACAAGCTTAACAATTTTGTCAATATCTTCCTCGGCGTTGTAAATAACTAAATCCTTCATTGCTTCAGGCATAGGCTCTTGCATTTGCCATTTGCCTTCAAGTGCTTCAGCATAAGTTTTACCGGCGTTTCTTGCGCTTGCTGCAAGAAGCACAACCTCAAACCAGGGGTGTGCATCAAGAAGCGTTGCAAATCTTTGACCGACCATTCCTGTTGCGCCGATAATGCCTACTTTATACTTTTTCATAATATCCTTCTTTCAAAATAAATGTTGTAAACGCATAGAATATGCATTATAATATATAAGTATTTTATCATTTATATATATGCAAGTCAAATAAGAATTATTTAATTTGGAGAAAAAATGAAAAAAAGCGACTTTTATTATGATTTGCCTGAAGAATTGATTGCTCAACATCCGCTTGAAAAACGCGATAATTCAAGGTTAATGGTTTTAAATAAAGAATCAGGCGAAATTGAACATAAGCATTTTTATGATTTACTTAATATGCTATCTGCAAACGACTGCTTGGTTTTAAACGACACAAGGGTTTTACCTGCACGCCTTTACGGTACTAAAATACCTACCGGCGCAGTTGTTGAATTTTTGCTCTTAAAGCAAATTTCCGCTAACAGATGGGAATGTATCACTGGACCGGGAAAAAAGGCTAAAATCGGCGCTGAATTTGATTTTGACGGTAAAATGAGCGCTAAAATTGCCGATGTTCTTGAGAATGGTAACAGAATTGTTGATTTTAGCTTTGATGGCAACTTTTTTGAAGTGCTTGACACAATTGGTCAAATGCCTATACCGCCGTATATTAAGGAAAAATTAAAGGATAAAGAGCGCTATCAGACAGTTTATTCAAGAGAATTAGGCTCTGCAGCGGCTCCTACGGCAGGATTACATTTTACCGAGGAAATGCTTGATAAATTAAAAGATAACGGCGTTAAAATTGCGTTTGTAACGCTCCATGTGGGACTTGGCACTTTTAGACCGGTTAAGGCTGAAAACATTGAGGAACACACAATGCACTCAGAGCATTATTTTGTGCCCGAAGAATCAGCAAATATTATTAATGAAACGAAGAAAAATAACGGCAGAATTATCGCTGTAGGCACAACGAGCTGCAGAACGCTTGAAACTGTTGCGGATGAAAACGGAAATATAAGTGCATGCGAGGGCTGGAGCAAAATATTCATATATCCCGGTTACAAATTTAAATGCATTGATGCGCTAATCACAAATTTTCATTTACCCGAAAGTACTTTAATAATGCTTGTCAGTGCGCTTGCAGGCAGAGATAATATATTAAATGCATATAAAACAGCAGTCGATGAAAAATATAGATTTTTTTCATTCGGTGACGCTATGTTCATTCGCTAACAGGAGAATAATATGAAGATTTTAACTACTGACGGCAAGGCAAGAAGAGGGGAGTTTACGACTGTTCACGGTACTGTTCAAACTCCTGCGTTTCAAAATGTTGCTACAGCCGCAGCAATAAAGGGTGGCTTATCCGCTCAGGATTTAAAGGAAAATGACTGCCAAATAATGCTTTCAAATACTTACCACCTTCATTTAAGACCCGGTGATGAAATAATAAAAAAAGCAGGCGGCTTACATAAATTCACAAATTGGGACGCTCCTATTCTTACAGATAGCGGCGGTTTTCAAGTGTTTTCTTTGGCTAAATTACGCAATATTAAAGAAGAAGGCGTAACTTTCGCTTCTCATATTGACGGTAGAAAGATTTTTATGGGTCCCGAAGAGAGTATGAGGATTCAATCGAACCTCGGTTCAACGGTTGCAATGGCTTTTGACGAATGTGTTAAAAATCCCGCTCCTTATGAATATGCCAAAGCATCAAGCGAAAGAACGATAAGATGGCTTCAAAGATGCAAGGATGAAATTAAAAGGCTTAATTCCTTGCCTGATACCGTTAATAAGAATCAGCTTTTATTCGGAATTAATCAAGGCTGCTGTTTTGAGGATATAAGAATTGAGAATATGAAAATAATAGCCGATATGGATTTAGACGGTTACGCTATAGGCGGTCTGGCAGTTGGTGAGCCTAAGGAAGAAATGTACCGCATAATCGGCGAGGTTGAGCCATATATGCCTAAGGATAAAATCCGTTATCTTATGGGCGTTGGAACTCCGGGTAATATTATAACCGCTGTCAGGCTCGGCGTCGATTTGTTTGACTGTGTTATGCCCTCAAGAAATGCCCGTCACGGACATTTGTTTACTTGGGACGGAATAATTAATCTTAATAATGCAAAATATATTGAGGATTTTTCACCGATTGATTCAAGGTGCAACTGTGAAGCTTGCAAAAATTATTCAAAAGCCTATATCAGACATCTTCTCAAAGCAGGTGAAATGCTCGGAATGAGACTGGCGGTAATTCATAATTTGCATTTTTACAATAATTTAATGAAGCATATTAGATTTGCTATTGAACAGGACAGATACGACGAATTTTACAATAAATATGTAAATAAGTTGGACACAAGAATATAAAATGCTTGCATTATGCTTTTTAATAATATATAATATATAGGATTTATTTAATCGGAGGATATGAAAATGAATATGATAACTATGGCATTGGGCAGTTTATTCGGAAAATCAGCAGGCACCTCTGGCGGCGGTTTCTTCAGCAGCACTTGGGGTATGATTGCACTTATCGGCGGTATGTTCGCTATTATGTACTTCCTTATGATCAGACCTCAGAACAAGCAAAGAAAAGCTGAAGAAGAACTTAGAAACAGTACTGAAATCGGTGATGATGTTGTTACTATAGGCGGTATTGTCGGCAAAGTTGTCTCTGTTAAAGATGATGTTCTTATTATTGAAACAGGTGCTGACAGAAACAAGATGAAAGTAACACGCTGGGCTATCAGAGATAATCTTTCTAAGCAGCAAGCACAGAAAGAAGCTATGGAAAGAGCGAAAAAAGCTAAAGAGGAAGCAAAAGAAGCAAAGAAAAAGGAAAAAGAAGCTGCCAAAAAATAAGCATAAAACAAATTTACCTGTAGTATTATTTAATTGATACTACAGGTATTTTTTATGCCAAAAAACGGAGAAATTATGAAAAAAATTGTCAGAGGCGGAGTTGTCAACACGAAAACATTTTTTAGTGATAATAAAATCACTTTAATATTTATAACATTTTTTACTGTGGGTATTAGTATTGGAGCGCTTTCACTCGGGCTTTTTGAAGAAAAATCTATAATTACAATTAAGCTTATTGAAAAATACTTTAATGAAAATTCATCACTTTCCATTATAGAACTGATGAGCAGAAATGTATTATCCTCGTTGATATACTTGTTTATTATTTACTGCTGCGGTTTATGTGCAATAGGTTTACCAATAATCGCAATAATTCCGTTAATTAAGGGAATATCTATAGGTATGATAATATCATATCAATACATATTTAATGAGATAAAAGGTTTTCTTTATTCACTCAATATTATATTTTTACCGACTGCAATTTTTGTTTGTATTTTAAACTTTGCGTATTGTGAGGGAATAAATATGAGCATTAAAGTATCCGGGAGCGTTTTTAATCTTAATCAACGAGATAATAACAATAGCTTAACATTTATAAAATTCACAAAAAGATTTATTATTTTTGCTGTTGCGATAATAATAATCAGCTTGATTGAAGCGTTATTAACAGGAGTTTTTTCAAAATACTATTAAATTATTAAATTAAAGCAGTTAAGTACTGCTTTTTATTTCTGAAAGCGGATTGGCTTTCACGGCTTTTCTTATTTGTTGATTGTCGGTGTGAGTATATATTTCAGTCGTATTCAGATTTTCGTGACCTAATATTTCTTTTAAAACCAAAACATCCGCATCGCCCGTCCTGTACATCAGTGTAGCTGCGGTATGCCTTAATTTATGAACAGAATAGCCCTGACCTCCAAGCCCGGATTTATCAAGATATTTCTGTACCATTTTTTGGACGGATTCGCGGCTTATTCTTTTTTTCTGAGCACTTATAAAGAGTGCTTTTTTATCAATCACACCGTCAGCCGGACGAACGCGCATATAATCTCTTATAGCATAAATACAGGCGTTGTTAAGATATACCACTCTCTCTTTATTTCCTTTACCTGTTATAACTATCGTGCCGTCCTGTCTTATATCACCGTAATCGAGTGAGCATAGCTCTGCGAGTCGCAAACCGCAGTTTAAAAACAAAGTAATTATGCAATAATCACGCTCTTTATTCTTGCCGTCAACCGCCTCTAAAAGCTGCATAGCTTGCTCATAAGTAAGGTATTTTGGCATAGACTTTTTAAACTTTGGCATTTCCAATTCAACCATGGGGTCAGCAGGAATCTTTTTCGTTTTTCTGCACATATAATCAAAATAAGACTTAAGAGTTGAGACCTTTCGCGAACGAGTTCTGTCCGAGTTTCCTCTCTCATCCTTACAAAAAATCATATAATTATATGCATCCATAAGACTAATTGAAGCGACAAATGAATCATCAATATCGCTAATATCAATTTGTTCAAATTCATACTCGGCAGGGGAGAGACCTCTAATCATTTTCATATATCTGAAAAAGGTTCTCAAATCTGAGGCGTATTCAAGGGTAGTTAAATCCGATTTGCCTTTAATTACTCTAAGGTAAGTGATAAACTCCTGTACCGATTGAGGTAAATACCTTAAATCTTCTTTTTTCATATTGTCTCCTTTGTGAAACAGTTTCACAGGATAATTACACAAAATACTGTCTTTTATTTATATTTTAACAAATAATAAGCGATTATTCAATACAATTATTAAAGCAGAGAATAGAAGAATTCTAATTCGATTGTTAATTAAAAAACTAATATAAATTTAATATTAATAATTTCAGGAATATAAAAGGTATTTTAATAGAGTTCTTAATCACTTATTATATTAATTCAGCTTTAGTAATGGCATATAAGCAAAAAGAGATTAAATAAAAAATATTAGAATGATACTTACATCATTCATGGAAAAATTATTCGATAAAATTTTTTAGTTTTATACTTATATCATTTGAAAAATTTTTATTCGATAATTTTTTGAAAAAATGTAATTAATATGAAAGTAAATAGATATTTGATAAAAAAGAGAATTAAAAATAAATATTACAAGCTGAAAGGTTACGAAGCAAATATTATAAATTATTTAGTGAAGGCAAAAAACAAGAGATAGTCACATATAAAAAGTAATTTGCTAAATCTGAGAAAAAGCTCAAATTTAACATTTTTTTATAAAAACTGCTAAATTTGCCTGTTTTCGCTCCCCTAAATTACACAAAATATACATTTTGTGTAATTTAAACATTTTTTTCTTCCCTTCTTTTTGTAACGAAATAAAGAAAGAGTTGTCTATCTTCACAATGATTATTCTTTTTTCAGACTGATTATTTTAATATTAATTTTACTAATCCTCTCTTCAATAAAATCCGTTAACGGATAAACCGCTATTAATGTTACTACTCTGATAATAAAATTAATGATTGCTATGTCAAAAGAAGTTAAAATAATATTTTGTGTTTTATTTCTTATTATCATAAACCCTAACATATTAATTAATGCACCGATTAAGTTGATTATTAAATACATTACTGCGCCCTGTTTTGATTTTTTGCTCTTCCCTGCTGCGAACAATAAAACCGGGACAGACGAACCGATCATAACTCCCGCTAAATAATTTAATGAAAAATTAAAGCTGATTAGTCCTGTTAAACTAAGTGATTGAATAAATCCGACAGCCGCCGACGCACTTTGAAACAGCGAGGATAATCCTAATCCGCAGATTAGCGCAATTATTTCATTAGATGAATCATTAATAATCTTATTAATATATACATTATTCTTCAATTGCTCAGATTCAGACGATATTGTTGTTATCCCAAACATAATTACGGCAAAACTGAGTAAAATATCGCCTATTTTTCTTGTCTTGCTGTTTTTTATTATTAATTTTAATATAATCCCAAACAGACAAAAAACTGCAATTAAGGTTTTAGCCGAGAAAATATCTGCTATTCTATTACTTGCTCCAAGTGAAGAAAAAGCAATAATAAATCCTGTTGCAGAGGTACCTAAAATAGCGCCGAGTATTATTTGAGTTGCTTGTTTTAATTTAATTAATGATGAATCAATAAAACTCACCGTTAACGAGCTAATGGCTGCAGAAGATTGCACAAGCGCAGTTGAAAAGAAGCCAAAGAAAACTGCTTTCGGCTTATTATCTGTAAGTTTATATAAATACATTTCTAATTTGTTATCTGCCAGTTTTTGTATGCTGTCACTCATTAAATTCATGCCAAACAGCATAATTGATACGCCGATAATCATATTAATTACGATATTGATGTTATCACCTCATAATTAATATGTGAATAATAAGAAATATTAAACAAAAAAAGGTAGTCTTGAGTGTACCCCAAATACTACCTAATTAGTATCATAATAAACCTTTTCATCCGGAAAAACATAGCCGAGCCGTTCTCTGGCGATTCTTTCAATAATATCCTTTTCATCAGCGTTCTTCAAAAGATTTGAAGTTTGCTCGTTTTCATCGTTTATTTGCTCATATTTGCTCTTAGCAATGCCAATTTTTTCGTTTGTATCCACTATTTTTATAGCAGTTTCAATAGCAGTAACAAGCAGATACATAATAAAACAGGTGAACAAAAAAGCAAGTATCATACTTTGCAGCGGCTTTTGTTTTTTATTCTTTTTTCGTTTCTTTTTTTCTGCCATTGCCGACTTTATTCTCCTTGCTGTTTATAAACATCCGATTAAATAAATTATACAACATTGAAGTTGTTTTTTTCAATACCAATTTAGCTTTATTTATAATAAATTTACATTTATTATTTATCGGTTTTACTATTATTTTTTCAAAAAAGCTTTTTCTTCTTATAAAAAACTTATCACTACGCTGTTTAAGTGTAATAATTATCAAAATCATACCAAAGAAAAAACCCAAAAGTTCGTAAAACCTAAGTGCCGCTTCCTGATAAACAATATTAGTAAAAACAATCGTAAAACTACATATTATAGCAAAAACAAAGTCAGTAATAAAGCGAGCTTTCTTTGTAAACAAAGGATTACATAAAAAAATGCAGATAAAACCGTCAATTATTCCCGAAAAAACAGAGTACAACAGGAACCTTAACTGCGGTAAAAGGCTGATTTCATGGTAATACATTATTTAAATATCCTGTTAAAAATCGAGCCTTCGTTTTTAACATTTTCATTATAGATAAGTGAGTTAAACTTTCCTTCAATGTGTAATTCGCCGCTCTCGACATCAAGTTTATTGATTTTAAGCTCTTCCCCACCAATAATTATGTATCCCTTATCGGTTTTTACGGAGATATTGAAGTCGTCAAAATTGTCAACATCAATAACTCCCGTTATTCTTGTTTTTGCCCTATTTTCGATAAAAATATTACTTTCATTGAATACATTTTCCTGCATATATATTCCTCCCAGTTAAGTATATGCAGGAAAAAATAAAAGTTTCTATTTAATTTGTTTATACATACTGTCTGCTTCTTCTTTTTTTGCAGTCTCAGCTATTCTCAGCACTTCGTAATCATGCTCGCCTGAGCCTAAAGTCACGGTTATTATATCCCCTACATTAACTTTATATGATGCTCTTGCGGGCTTTGAATTAACCAAAATTCTGCCGGCGTCGCAAGCCTCGTTTGCAATAGTCCTTCTTTTGATTATTCTTGATACTTTTAAATACTTATCTAATCTCATCAAATTCCCTTCTTTCTAAAACATTATAACATATATTTAATTAAAAAGAAAAGATGCAACTTTTTCAAGTGCATCTCTTCAATGTTTTGATAGTTTGCTAATTATTTAACAGCATCCTTGAGTTGCTGACCTGCTCTAAATGCAGGAAGCTTTGAAGCAGGAATTTCCATAGCTTCGCCAGTTCTGGGGTTACGACCCTGCTTAGCAGCTCTTTCGCGTACTTCGAATGTACCGAAGCCAACAAGTTGAACCTTTTCACCCTTCTTAAGAGCGTCTGTAACAGCAGCTGTAAGAGCATTGATAGCCTTTTCAGCATCTTTGTTTGAAAGTTCGCTTGCAGCAGCAACTGCTTTGATAAGATCTTTTTTGTTCATTTTATTATTCCTCCAAATTTTTATTACCAAAGGCATAGCCTTTTAGTTATACATAGTTTTTGCTTCATCC
>CADBNM010000144.1 GCA_902796055.1 Oscillospiraceae bacterium | reverse complement strand
TTATTTTTTCTTTTTATAAAGTCTCTTATTATGCTAAAGCCTTATACAAGCTGTTAAAAAACGCCGTAACTACGGCGTTTTTTTGTGATTTTGCCAATCTCTGCTTGCGGTACCTTTGTACAGCTCAGCGCAGAGATTGACAAATTTTATCTCACTTTTTCAACCTCTGCTCAGCGTGTAGAAAAAGGTTTTTCTACACGTTGAAAGACTGATTGATGCAAATCAGTCTTTTTATTTGCATATAAAGCTGTGATTTCACTTTCTTAATCTGTTGTAAAATCGGTTGTTTTTAGGGTATTTTATTGTAATAAACAAAAAAATGTGATACGATTATATCAACACAAAAACAGGAGAAAAGTATGCATGACAAAAACTCGCACATAACAACACAAAATTCTGTTCGGAATTACGGTATTGACGCTTTAAGAATACTATCAATGCTTATGGTAGTAGCACTGCATATTTTAAGCGACGGCGGAATATTAGAAACCGCAAAATCGGTTAATTATTGGATTGTATGGTACTTGGAAACCGCCTGCTTTTGCGCTGTAAACTGTTTTGCTTTAATATCCGGCTATGTGGGTGTTTATTCAAAATGGAAAATCAGCAATCTTGCTTATTTGTGGTGCACTGTAGTCTTTTACACAATTATAATCACGGCTGTCTACAAAGGTCTGTTTTGGGACAGCGTAGCAAAACGGGACATTCTTGCCGCATTCATGCCTATTATTTCAAAAAGATATTGGTATTTCACTTCATACGCACTCTTATTCTTATTTATCCCCATCTTAAATACAGCGCTCGAGAGAGTGCCAAAAAAGCAAATGGGCGCTATACTAATCGCAATTATTACTGCAACATCGGTAATTCAACCGATTTTCGATATTGTATGGAAAAATACTTTTGCTTTAAAGTACGGATACTCTGCGCTGTGGTTAATTATTGTTTATTTAATCGGCGGCTATGTGCGCAAATACGGTCTCTTTCACAAAATCAAAACTCACAGAACAGGAATCTTTTTAACTCTTTATTTTGCAGTGGTATCGCTCACATGGCTTTCAAAATTCGCCATTCAGCATTTGCCGACTAATATTCTTATCGGACTTAAAAGCGACAACTTTTTGATAACCTATACATCTGTCGCCATAGTGGCTGCAGCTTTATTCTTGCTCTTGGCATTTGAAAATATGAAAATCGGTTCCGTTGCCGGAAAAATAATTGCTTTTCTCTCCCCTCTTGCCTTCAGCGTTTATTTGATACATACGAACCCCTTTATATTGGATAACTGTATTACAGACAGGTTTAAACGCTTAAGCGCATTACCTGCATATAAAATGCTACTTTTAGTTATATGTATTGTGCTCGCAGTATTTTTACTGTGCTTAGCAATAGACTTGATACGCCACTACTTGTTTAAACTGATTAAACTAAAAGAAAGGCTTTATAAAGCGGAAATCAAGTTTAAAGAAAAGCTTGCCGCAAAAACGCAATAATAATTCATTTGTCTAAAACTGAAACACCTCGCAAAGCATCTGCTTGCGAGGTGTTTTATATCCGACTCTCTTCAAAATATCATTATATTATAACTCATCTTTCTCCGATAATTTAATTGTTTTAATTATTGCAAATTTCATTCTTTACAATATTTGACTTTGTTAAAAATATTATTTATAATACTAAAAAATGAACAAAAAGAAGGCTTGATTTTATTGACTAAAGATCATTTTAACACGCTTGTATTTTACAAGAACAAATATAATAAGAGTCAGCGTTCCTTGGCAGATTATTTAAATGTTTCCTTTGAAAAGGCAAACTCTTGCTTAAACTACTGCAAAGAACGCAATTGGTTAGACCAAAATAACTCACTTACAAAAGCGGGTCACGATGCATTACGCCCATATAAGGTTGATAATGCAATTATTATGGCTGCAGGAATGTCATCCAGGTTTGCTCCTCTATCCTACGAAAATCCGAAAGGACTATTGAAAGTCAAGGGAGAAATCCTCATTGAGCGACAAATACGTCAGCTTAAAGAAGCAGGAATTAACGATATCATAGTTGTTGTCGGGTATATGGCAGAGCGTTTTTTATATCTCAAAGAAAAATTTAACATTAAAATAGTTAACAACTCTGATTACTACAGATACAACAACCCTTCATCCTTAATCAGAGTTGTCGATAATTTGAAGAATACATATGTCTGTTCGTCGGATAATTATTTTGTTGAGAATGTGTTTGAAGAATATGTGTATGAATCTTACTATTCAGCAGTATATATTGCAGGAAAATCCGACGAGTTCGGTATGATCACTGATAAAAACGGCAGAATAACCGGAATAAACCATTCACCCGAAAATACATATTGTATGCTCGGTCATGTATATTTCAGCAAGACCTTTTCCGAACGTTTTAAAACACTGATAATAAAAGAATATGAAAAATCATCTGTAAAGGAACGCTTGTGGGAGTATTTTCTGGAAGATAATTTAGATTCTCTTGAAATCTATATTCGAAAGTATGACACCGACAAAGTGCTGGAATTTGATTCATTGGAGGATTTAAGAAATTTCGACGATAAGTATATTCAAAACACCGGTTCAACAATATTAAAGAATATCTGTAAAGTGCTAAACTGCTCTGAGGCGGATATCACAAACATTGAGGTTATGAGCCAAGGTCTCACAAACCAATCATTCAGCTTTATAGTTAGAGACAAGAAATATATTTACAGACATCCCGGAACAGGAACAGAACAATACATATCCCGCAAAAGCGAGGCTTTTTCAACCGGAGTTGCAAAAGAACTCGGGTTAGATACAACTGTTATCTATATAAGCGAGGATGAGGGATGGAAAATTTCAAGCTTTTTTGAAAACAATCATACTCTGGACTATCATAATCAAGACGAAGTAAAAAAAGCGCTAAAACTTGTAAAGCGACTTCATGATGCTCAAATAGTATCTGATTTTAATTTTGACATATGGAAAGTTACCAACGCAATCCTTGATAAACTGAATCCGGATTCAATAGATTTTTCGGATTTTGATGAATTGCGCTCATCTATAACTCGCTTATATCAACTGACAGAAAAGGATAACGAACCTAAGGTGCTTTGTCACTGTGACTGCTATAACCCTAACTTCCTTTTCAATTCCGATGGAGATGTTACTTTAATAGACTGGGAATATTCGGGAAATGATGACCCGGGAACCGATGTCGGCACATTTATATGTTGCTCGGACTATACATTTGACGAAGCAATTAAGATTATTAATCTTTATTATGGAAGAGAACCTACTACTAAGGAATTGCGACATAAACTCGCCTATATTGCAATAACTTCATATTGCTGGTTTATTTGGGCAATCCATCAAGAATCTGTTGGAGTAATAGTAGGTGAATATAAACTATTATGGCACGACAATGCAAAATTATATATGGAAAAAGCTTTCGAACTATACGAAGAAGAGAACAATTGATTAACGAAAAGAAGGATTGGCAAATCAATTGATAGAGAAATAGAATTGACCTGGCACCTGATATTCTGTAGAAAAACTCAAGTGGCGTAATGCATAGCCATTGTCATTACGCAATAACGACTTCTTTATGCAAAACACCTCGCAAATAAAAACGCTTTGCGAGGTGTTTTATGTTAGTTAGCGGTTTGTAGCTTATAATTGATTTATATGATTAAAGCTCACTCCCACTCTACCGTTGCGGGGGGTTTGGTGGTGATGTCGTAGACTACGCGGTTGATATGCGCGCACTCGTTTGTGATGCGGTTTGATACTGCGGAGAGTATATCGTAAGGGATTTTTGCCCAGTCCGCAGTCATAAAGTCATCGGTGGTTACGGCTCTTATTGCTATGAGATGGTCATAGGTTCTATGGTCTCCCATTACGCCGACGGTGCTTACATCGGGGAGCACGCAGAAAAACTGCGAAAGTTGTTTTTCATAGCCGTTTTTCGCCATTTCATCGCGCAGCACCCAATCGGCGTCCTGCACGACCTTGATTTTTTCGGGCGTTATTTCACCGATTATTCTCACTCCCAAGCCGGGCCCCGGGAAGGGTTGACGCCAGACGAGCGCTTTTGGAATCCCCAATTTCTCGCCGACTGCGCGAACTTCATCCTTAAACAAATCGCAAAGCGGCTCAAGCACGCCTAAAAACTCAACATCTTCGGGAACATTGAC
The DNA here is from genome assembly GCA_902796055.1 of Oscillospiraceae bacterium. Lineage (GTDB taxonomy): Bacteria > Bacillota > Clostridia > Oscillospirales > Acutalibacteraceae > RUG714. The sequence continues at coordinate 8,108 of CADBNM010000144.1, read as the reverse complement.
TCTATTGTGGTGGGTTTTAATTACATCGGCATCGCCCTTGCCCGACTCTATGCAATCGGGATAAATAGTGCCCTGCGCAAAAAAGCCTTTATGAGCCTGCTTTCTGATTTCATTCCAGAATACGCCGAAAAACTCGGTGCCGATTATCTTTCTTTTCCTCTCGGGGTCGCTCACGCCTTTAAGCGCAGCCATAAACCTGTCGGCGCAGTTTACACGGATAAAATTCATATCGAACATAGAAGTAAAGGTGCTTTCAACCTCGTCGCCCTCATTTTTTCTCATAAGCCCGTGGTCAACGAAAACGCAGGTGAGCTGCTTGCCTACGGCTTTTGAAATGAGCGCTGCGGCAACAGAGGAATCGACGCCGCCCGAAAGCCCTAAAATTACATTTTTTGAGCCTATTTGCTCTCGAAGCTCGGCAATTTTTTGCTCAATGAAATTATCCATTTGCCAATCGCCTGAGCAGCCGCACACTTCATACAAAAAGTTTTCCAAAATCTTTGAGCCGTATTCACAATGCGTTACCTCGGGGTGAAACTGCACGGCGTAAATCTTCTTCTCTTTATTCTCGAAAGAAGCCACGGGGCAATCCGCTGTTGTGCCCGTTATTTCATAGCCTTCCGGGAGAGAAGAAATATAATCGGTATGGCTCATCCAAACTATGCTTTTTTCGGGAATATCTTTAAACAGCGGGCTGTCGCTGTGAGTAAAATCAATCTTGCCGTATTCGCTTGTGGGCGCGGTTTTAACCTCGCCGCCCGCCATGAACGCGGTAAGCTGACAGCCGTAGCAAATGCCTAAAATCGGCACGCCGATATTAAGGATTTCCTCGCTGTAATGCGGCGACGACATATCAAAAACGGAATTTGGTCCGCCCGTGAAGATAATGCCCTTATAATTGTTGTTTTTAATTGTCTGCAAGTCGGTTGTATAGGGCAGTATTTCGGCAAAAACCTTTTTGTCCCTTACCCGCCTTGCAATTAGCTGGTTGTACTGTCCCCCGAAATCGAGGACTAAAATCTTTTCCATAAACTCCTCCGATGATTGCAAACTATTTATTTATTATCGTGGTGTCTTTTAAGAGGACATCGTGGCTGCCGCCTTCGACTATTGAGGTGGAGGAAACTACGGTGAGCTTTGCATCCTTCCTGAAGTCCTCAATATTGAGCGAACCGCAGTTGCACATTGCCGACTTCACTTTTGAAAGAGTGGTATCGACATTATCTTTAAGCGGTCCCGCATAAGGCACATAAGAATCTACGCCCTCCTCGAATTTGAGCTTCTTCTCGCCGCCGAGGTCGTACCTCGCCCAGTTTCTTGCGTGGTTAGAGCCTTCGCCCCAATATTCTTTATAGAAAGTGCCGTTTATATTGATTTTATTTGTCGGGCTCTCTTCAAAGCGGGCAAAATATCTGCCGAGCATTACGAAGTCCGCGCCCATAGCGAGCGCCAAGGTGACATGGTAATCGTGAACTATGCCGCCGTCCGCGCAAATGGGAACATAAATACCTGTTTCCTTATAATACTCATCTCTTGCTTTTGCAACTTCAATTACCGCCGTTGCCTGACCTCTGCCTATACCCTTGGTTTCTCTTGTAATACAGATTGAACCCGGTCCGATACCGATTTTAACAAAGTCCGCGCCCGCTTCGGCAAGGAAACGGAAGCCGTCTGCATCTACGACATTACCTGCACCGACTTTTACGGAGTCACCGTATTTTTCTCTGATAAAATCAATCGTGAGTTTTTGCCACTCGCTGAAGCCTTCCGAAGAATCTATGCAAAGCACATCTGCGCCCGCTTCAACAAGGGCGGGTACACGCTCGGCGTAATCCCTTGTATTAATGCCTGCGCCGACCATAAATCTCTTTTTGCCGTCAAGCAATTCATTCGGATTTGATTTATGGCTGTTATAGTCCTTGCGGAACACAAAGTATTTGAAATTGCCGTCCTTATCAACGATGGGAAGTTGATTGATTTTGTGCTCCCATATCATATCGTTCGCTTCGCTGATGGTTATACCGTCGCGGGCGACAATCATATTTTCAACCGGAGTCATAAATTCGCTCACTTTTAAATCCGGGCTCATTCTCGAAACGCGGTAGTCCCTCGAGCCGACAATACCGAGCAGTTTGCCGTTTTTTGTGCCATCATCGGTAATGGCAACGGTGGAATGTCCCGTTCTCTCTTTAAGCGCTACAACATCAGCCAAAGTATCGTCGGGTTTAAGGTTACATTCGCTCTCTACAAAGCCCGCTTTGTAGGACTTGACGCGCGAAACCATAGCCGCTTCGTCCTCTACTGTCTGCGAGCCGTAAATGAAGGACATACCGCCCTCTTTTGCGAGCGCGATTGCAAGCGTATCGTTGCTTACCGCCTGCATAATCGCCGATACCATAGGTATATTGAGAGTCACGGCGGGCTGTTCGCCTGCCTTTTTATTGTATTTTACGAGCGGAGTTTTAAGCGAAACATTATCGGGAGTACACTCCGAAGATGAGTAACCCGGTACTAATAGATATTCGCTGAAGGTTCTTGAGGGTTCTTCAAAAAAATGTGCCATTTTATAATCTCCTTTGCAAAAAGAGTCAGCCGATAAATCGGCGGACTCTTTAATCTTATCTTACTATTAATTCCTCACGGCTTGCACCGACGCCGATAAACTTTATCGGCACGCCTGTGAGTTCTTCGATTCTGTTTAAATATACTTTCGCTTTTTCGGGCAACTCATCGAAAGTTGTTGCACCGCTGATGTCAAAATCGCCTTCAAATTCTTCATAAATCGGCTTGCACTGCTCTTGGAATTTTGCGTTGGTTGAATAATTTGTGGTTATTTCACCGTTATAGTCATAAGCCACGCAGATTTTAAACTTGGGCAGCTTGCCGATAGTATCAACATGGTTGATAGCAAGCCCCGTTATGCCGTTTACTTTTACAGCGTAGTTGAGCGCAACAGCATCGAGCCAGCCGCAGCGGCGCGGACGCTTGGTGGTTGCGCCGTATTCGTGACCGAGTTCTCTTATTGTGTCGCCGATTTCATTGTCCTGCTCGGTTATATACGGCCCCTCGCCTACTCTTGAGGAATATGCCTTGAGCACGCCGTAAACCTCGCCGATATCGTGAGCCGAAAGTCCCGTGCCCGTGCAAACGCCGCCGACTGTGGGGCTTGAGGAGGTTACAAAGGGATATGAGCCGAAGTCAATGTCAAGCAGCGTCGCCTGTGCGCCCTCGCAAAGCATTGACTTATCGTTAGCAAGGCAGTCGTGCAAAAGATTAATTGTATCGCAAACATAGTCCTTAAGATATTCGCCCAAGGGCTTATATTCCGCGATTATTTTATCTGCGTCCACAGGCTGCCAGCCGTAAGCGCCGAAAATTTTGTTCTTATTCGCAACATTTGTTCTTACCTTTTCTTCAAAGGTATCGCCGATAAGATCCTCCATTCTGATTGCGCTTCTCTCATATTTATCGCAGTAGCACGGACCTATGCCTCTTGCGGTTGTGCCGATTTTTTTGCCCGGCTCTCTCGCCGCTTCAAGCATTTTATCCATTTCAATATGATAAGGCATAATTACATTTGCTTTATCGCTTATTTTGAGATTTTCTATGGAATAGCCGTCATTTTTTAGCACTTCCAATTCTTCTATAAGCACTCTCGGGTCTATTACAACACCGTTGCCTATTACGGCTAAAGTGCCTTCGCTGAGAATTCCCGACGGTGCAAGGTGAAAAGCATATTTTTTGCCGTTCGCTTTTATTGTGTGCCCTGCGTTATTTCCGCCCGAGCAACGAACTGTTACATCCGATTTTGTTGCAAGATAATCAATAATTTTACCCTTGCCTTCATCTCCGAAAAATGTTCCTAAAACTATATCTATTTTAGACATTTTCTCACGCTCCTAAAAAACAAAATATACATATTTAATTATACATATTAAAACTGCGCTTGTCAATCAAACTAAAGCGAATAGTAAAGCCTTTTTTGCAAACAATAAAGCCGAAAGGAGAATTGCTTTGAACAAGAAAGAAAAGAAAAAGAGAAATAACAATAAAAACTTTGTTGAGGAACTTTCGAGAAATCTCTCGGAAAGTGCAAGGGAACCGGTGCCTACGGATATCGACGGCTCATATACCGGCTCGCCTATTGACAGCGAGGATCAAGTTCCGGTGCAAGATGCTGATGATTTATAGATAGCGGAAGGTTCAGCCTTCCGCTTTTTTCGACATTTTCAACAATAAAACTTATTAATTATTAGTAATTGTCATATATTGATATAATAATGTTGATTCGATATATTTTTTATGTTAAAATAATAATACATTTTTTATTTAACTATGTAAACTAATTACGAGGTGGCATTTTGGACAAAGTAAGAGTAATAGAAATTAAGCAAAGCGTATTCGCCAACAACGATAAGCAGGCGGATATTTTAAGAGAAGAAAACCGCAAAAACGGCGTTTTCCTGCTCAACCTTATGTCCTCGCCGGGCTCAGGCAAAACCACCACGCTTACAAGAACTATTGAAGCGCTTAAAGATAAAATTAAAATCGGCGTTATGGAAGCGGATATTGACTCGGATGTTGACGCTATAAAAATTGCAAAAACGGGCGTTAAGTCAATCCAACTTCATACGGGCGGTATGTGCCATCTTGACGCTTCGATGACAAAACAGGGACTTGAAGAACTCGGCACGGACGATATTGACCTTGCTATACTCGAAAATGTTGGCAACCTTGTCTGCCCTGCGGAGTTTGACACGGGCGCCACCAAGAACGCTATGATTTTGTCCGTACCCGAGGGCGAGGATAAACCGCTCAAATACCCGCTTATGTTCTCGGTGTGCGACATTGTGCTTATTAACAAAATTGATGTTATGCCTTATTTCGATTTTGATTTGGAAAAATGCAAAGAATATATCAAAATGAGAAACCCCAAGGCAAAGGTTATTCCGATTTGTGCAAAAACAGGCGAAGGTATTTCCGAGTGGGCTCAGTGGCTGCTTGAAAATATCAATGCCCTGAAACAATAAACTTTTAATTAATCAAATATTGAGGAGGACTATATGCCAGACAAAATGCTTGACTATGCTCCCGAATGGACTTACAACGATGAGCCTATGCGTGAGCCGATAGTGAAACTCGGCAAAATGATTACAGACCGTATTCCGATAGTGCTCGGTATTCAAAAGATTACCAAGCAGGACCCTGAATACTGGGCTGTTGCTACCATTTGCCCAACTGACGAAATGGCGGAAGTCGCTTTGAGAATGAAAAAGCGTCACCCCCGCACTTTTGCGGACATGAAAAAACTCGTTAAGAATATGAATATGACTGACGAGTATCTTGAAAATCTGCTCGCCGAAATGAGCGAAAACGGTCTTATTGAGTGGAACTACGAAAACGAACAGCACGAAAAACAATGGGTGCTTCCGATGTTCGTTCCGGGTTCCGGCGAATTTTCAAACATGAACAAGGAACTGCTTGAAAAGCACCCCGAACTCGGCAGATTCTTTGAGAGAATGACCCGTAATCCGCTTGAAAAGGTTACTCCTATGGTACCTCCCGGAGGCGGCGGAATCGGCATGCACGTTATCCCTGTTGAAAAAGCAATCAATATGGAGAACGAGGCTATTGATGTTGAAAAAATCTCATATTGGCTTGATAAATACGATGGCAAATATGCCGCTTCTCCCTGCTCATGCCGTTATTCAAGAAAGACTTACGGCGAAGGCTGCGCCGACGACCCCGAAGGCTGGTGCGTTGCCATGGGCGATATGGCTGACTATGTTGTTGAAACCAAAAAAGGCGGTCATTACATAACAAGAGAACAGGCGCTTGAAATCTTTAAACAGGGCGAAGAAAACGGCTTTGTTCATCAGATTACAAACATTGACGGTAAAGATAAAATTTTCGCTATATGCAACTGTAATGTCAACGTTTGCTATGCGCTTCGTACTTCTCAACTTTTCAATACACCTAATATGTCACGCTCATCTTATGTGGCTAAAGTTAAGAAAGAAAACTGCGTTGCTTGCGGCAGATGCGTTGAACATTGCCCTGCAGGCGCATTGAAACTCGGTCAGAAACTTTGCACAAAGCAAGGCGAAATCGAGTATCCGAAGCAGGAACTTCCCGATGCTACAAAGTGGGGACGCGACAAGTGGGAGCCTGATTACAGAGATAAGAACAGAATCAACACCCACGAAACAGGTACTGCACCCTGTAAGACTGCCTGCCCCGCGCACATCGCTATTCAGGGTTACCTTAAAATGGCGGCTCAGGGCAGATATGACGACGCTCTCGCTCTTATCAAGAAAGAAAATCCCTTCCCCGCTGTTTGCGGTCACATCTGCAACAAGCGTTGCGAAGAGGCTTGCACAAGAGGCGTTGTTGACGAGCCCATCGCTATTGACGATGTAAAAAAATTCCTCGCTCACAGAGATATTGCAAACGACACCCGTCTCATTCCCAAAAAGGTTATCCCGAAGATTACCGTTGACGGTGTGTTTGACAGAGAAAAAGGCTTTACCGAAAAGGTTGCTATCATCGGCGCAGGTCCCGCAGGACTTTCTTGCGCGTTCTATCTTGCGGAAAAAGGTTATCTCAATGTAACCGTTTTCGAGAAGAACGAAGAACCCGGCGGTATGCTCCGCTACGGTATTCCGAACTACAAACTCGAAAAAGAAGTTATTGACGCCGAGATTGACATAATCCGCGAAATGGGCGTTGAAATCAAATGCGGCGTTGAAGTAGGCAAGGACATCACTCTTGACGAACTTCGCTCTCAGGGTTACAAAGCGTTCTATATGGCTATAGGCGCTCAGGGCGGCAGAAAAGCGGGCGTTGAAGGCGAGGACGCCGAAAACGTGCTTACCGCTGTCGAGTTCCTTCACGCTGCGGCTGAAAAAGAGGCTTATGACATTTCAAAGGATGTTGTAGTTGTTGGCGGCGGTAATGTTGCTATTGACGCTGCAAGAGTAAGCGTTCACTGCGGTGCGGAAAATGTATCTATGTTCTGCCTTGAAAGCCGCGAAGAAATGCCCGCTTCCGAAGATGAAATCGAAGAAGCGAAAGAGGACGGCATTGAAATCAACTGCGGCTGGGGTCCGAAAGAAATCGTTAAAGACTCCAAAGGCAAGGTTAAGGCTATCGTATTTAAGAAGTGCGTAAGTGTATTTGACGAAGAACACCGCTTCGCTCCGAAGTACGATGAAAACGAAACAAAGACCGTTGAATGCGGACATGTTATCCTTTCTATCGGTCAGGCTATCGAATGGGGCGGACTGCTTGAAGGCACGGCGGTTGAACTTAACCCAAACCAGACCGCCAAGGCTGATTCCTTCACCTTCCAGACAGCACAGCCCGATGTATTCGTAGGCGGCGACGCTTACACAGGTCCGAGATTTGCTATTGACGCTATTGCAATGGGTAAAGAAGGCGCTATTTCAATTCACAGATTTGTACAGCCCAGTTCTTCACTCACAATAGGCAGAAATCCGAGATACTATGTTGAACTCGACAAGGGCAATATTGTGCTTGAGAGTTACGATACCGCTAAACGCCAGATTCCCAAGGCAACAAGAAAAGTTGACCCGAAAGGATTTAAGGACGATTATAAAATGCTCACCGAAGAGCAGGTTAAGACAGAAACATCAAGATGTCTCGGCTGTGGCGCAACAATCGTTGATGCTAACCGTTGCGTAGGTTGCGGTGTTTGCACAACGAAGTGCGAATTTGATGCTATCCACCTTTACAGAGAACGCCCCGAGTGTTCAACAATGTACAGGGCTGAGGATAAACTCAAGGCTATTCTTCCTTACACTATCAAGCGTGAAATTAAAATCAAAAAGGCTAAGAAAGCGGCTAAATAATGCACGAGTTAGGAATTGTTTTTCACATTATTGAAACGATAGAAGATGTCGCAAAGGAACAGGAACTTAAAAAAGTTTCTTCCGTTACCGTTCAGGTAGGCGAAGTTTCAACGGTTATCCCCGATTATCTTATGGACTGCTGGAAATGGGCAGTTAAGAAAACGGAGATTTTAAAAGACGCTGAACTCATCAATGAGCCTATTGAAGCGATTACCTACTGCGAGGACTGCGAACAGA
>CADBNM010000143.1 GCA_902796055.1 Oscillospiraceae bacterium | reverse complement strand
TGCGGGAACGGTCAAGGTGCCGTTAGAGAAAGTTACTTCGTTTGAAACAGTCGCCGTATCCCAAGTAGAATCCTGATACCAGTTAACATTATATTGGTCTTTAACGGTGCCGAGAGAATATGTCTTGGTATTTGTGCCGCCGTCGGTAGGAACATTAACAGAAGCGTCACCTGTGATGTCGGAAACGGAGGTCGCCTTTGGATAATTGCCATAGGCAACGGTTAAAGTTACTCTACCTTTGTTCTGACCCCATTCATAACTGTACGCTGTAGCCGAGCCTACGCAATCCCATGAACTGCCGTTATAAACATCAAGATAAATTGTAGCGTCCATTTTTCTGTGTGAAATACCGGCGCCAAATTGATAGGCAAAAGTTACTTTGGTCGGAAACTGAGATGTTGTTTGGTCTCCGCTTACATTGGTAGTATTATTAAAATCAATTTTTTTAGAAAATGTTTTTATGCTGGTCTCACTACCTGTGCCGTTAGTGGGCTTACCGTAAACAGTCCAGGCGTAATTGTCCCAACCACCGGTAGCATTACTACTGGTTACATTGACTCTCCATTTGTAAGAGCCTGCTGTTGCCGAACTCGCCTTAGGTGCAGTAAACACCCAACAGGAGACGAGCATTACAACTACAAGCATTAAGGAAAGTGATTTTCTAAGTGCTTTTTTCATAATAATCAGTCCTTTCAATATCTATGGTATAAATTAGTATTATAATAATATAGTCCTACCCATATAAATTATAATACGCGCGTTGTAAATAGTCAACTAATAAAACTCACAAAAAATTGCAGCTTTCATATTATAAAGTACATAAATTAGACAAAAGCCTGCGTGTGTCCAAGTCTGTGTTGCGGTTTTTCAAGAAAAAACACCGAGACTCACAACACGGTGAAGCTCGGTGTCGGATTTTAATAGCGTTTTGCTACATATTCAAAAACATAAAGCTATCCTGCAGCGACGGATGAGTTACTATATCGCCTACGCCGCCGAGAATTTCGGTGGGTCTGTAGGCATAGTCTTTAACCGTTTCGCGCGTTGAAACCCCCGTGAGCACCATCACCGTGTCAATACCGCTTTCGGTGCCTGCAATAATATCGGTATCCATATTGTCGCCGATTACCACAGCCTCGGACGAGTGACAGCCCAAAAGCTTAATGCCCGTTCTCATCATAAGCGGGTTCGGCTTGCCGCAGAAATACGCTTTTTTGCCCGTTGCGATTTCGATAGGCGCGATTATCGCACCGCAGGCGGGATATATGCCGTCCTCAGTGTTTGCGGTAGTATCGGAGTTTGTACCGATAAGCTTTGCGCCGCCCTCAACGAGATTTACCGCCTTTGTGAGCGTTTCGAGCGAGTAGGTTCTGCCTTCGCCGACTACTACATAATCGGGATTAACCTCGTTCATCGTAATTCCCGCGTCATAAAGGGCGTTTGCAAGCCCCGCTTCGCCGATGGCGAAAACCGAGCAGTCGTGCGCCTGCTTTTTGAGAAAATGCGCAGTTGCGAGAGCGCTGGTGTAAAAATGCTCCTCGCCCACATCCAAGCCCATTCTTTTGAGCTTTTGGTGTAGCTCACGCGGCGTGAGATTGGAATTGTTTGTCAAAAACAGGTATTCCTTTTTTTCTTTTTTAAGCCATTCGATAAACTCGGCGGCACCCGGAAGAATGTTGTTTCCGTGATATATAACGCCGTCCATATCGCATATAAAGCCCTTTTTTCGGGAAAAATCTATTTTCATATTAAACATTCCTTTCATCAAAGCTATACTTTTATTGTATAGGCTTCAGCCTATCTTTTCAAGCAATTTTTCTATTGCCGCAAGGCGGGCGGAAATAACAAGAATTTCAGCCGAAATTTCAAGCTCCTCGGGCGTCGGATAAGACGGGGCAACGCGGATATTTCTGTCTCTCGGGTCCTTACCGTAGGGGAAGGGAGCGCCGGGAGCCGTGAGCGTTACGCCCGCTTCCTTGCAAAGCTCGGCGCATCTTTTCGCCGTACCGTCCATAATATCAAGATTAATGAAATAGCCGCCCTTGGGCTTAGACCATGTCGCAATACCGCTTTCGCTAAAGCCTTCGCAGAACGCCTTGTCAACCGCCTTAAATTTTGGCGCAAGTATGGCTCTGTGCTTTGCCATATGAGCCTTAAGAGTATCAATATCCTTAAGGAAACGGATGTGGCGCAGTTGATTGATTTTATCGTTTGAAATAAACTGTCTGCCCATTCTCTCAAGTATTGCCTGTATATTTCTTTCGCTCGCGGCTATAGCAGAAACGCCTGCACCGGAGAAGGTTATTTTTGAGGTTGAGCAAACCTCAAAGAACATGTCCTCCGTGCCGTTTTTGTAAGCTTCGGGGAAAATGTTGAGCAGCTTATCCGCCTCGTCCTCTTCAACAAGGTCGTGAATTATATATGCGTTATCCCAAATCACTCTGAAGTTTTTAGCCGCAGGTTTGAGCGCTGCGATTGCCTTGACCTTTTCATCGGAATAAGTGCAGCCGGTAGGATTGGAATATTTAGGCACGCAGAACATACCCTTAACCTGCTCATCCTTAATCGCCTCTTTAATCTGTTCGATGTCCGGACCGTCGTCATACATATCAATGCTAATCATTTCAATATGGTAGTAATCAAGTATGGCAAAGTGGCGGTCGTAGCCGGGACAGGGGCAAAGGAATTTAATGGGCTTACCTTCGGCGAGCCAGCCGTCATCGAGTGCGTTCGGCAGCATGCACTGAGTTATGTAGTCAAACATTACTCTGAGCGAGGCGTTGCCGTCCATAATAACATTTTTAACATCCACCTCAAGCAAGTCCGCAAAAAGCTGTCTGCACTCGGGCAGACCGTCAAGCACGCCGTAGTTTCTTACATCCGTGCCCGAAGGAGTAAAAGCGTCCTTCGTGGAGCTTACATTTGTCAAAATATCGTCCGACAAATCAAGCTGGTCTGTGCTCGGCTTGCCTCTCGACATATCAAGCGATAGTCCCTGCGACTTTAAATCGCCGTATTTTTTGCTCAAAGCTTTTTGCTCCGCTTTAAGCTCTTCAATTGTCATCTTCTCATAGGCTGTCATAGCTTTCCCCCAACCTTTTAATGAATATAATAATTTAGCGCCTATAGATAATACTATATTAAATCTAAAAAATCAAGCATTTTTGCAACTTTAAACATAAAAACTTGCAAAAAGCCGTAAATAATTATATTTTCACCGCAAAAAATGAATTGATTTTTATTTATACTTGCATACTATTTATTGTATTCAAAATCGGGATTTTTGCAATTGCAGGTGCAGCATTTTTTAAAAATTTCGGTACTAAAAAGCGGATTTTTGCCCCTTTTTTTGCGGTTTTTTAAAATTATTTCAAAAAACTTTTTTGCCTGAAAATACCACAGGAATAACACGGCGCTTTTTGCTATACAACCTGTGGTATATCCTGCCAAAAATCGGAAAATCAGCCAACCACAACATATTGAAAAACAAAACGCAATATGCTATAATTTCTCAAGATATGGAAATATTGCAAGGGCATATTTTTTCATATCAATACTAAAAAAGGAGGTCGAAAGCCTGTGAAAATGTATATCATCTGGGCAGCTGCGATACTGATATTGGGCGTGCTTGAAGGCATAACCGTACAGCTGGTTTCAATTTGGTTCGTATTCGGTGCCGTTGCAGCTCTTATCGCTTCAATTTGCGGCGCAAATTTAACGGTTCAGATTATAGTGTTTATTGCAGTAAGCGTAATATCCCTTTTGGTGACAAGACCTCTTGTCAAAAAGAAGCTCACGGCGAATAAACAGCCTACCAACGCAGACCGATGTATAGGGCTTGACGGCGTCGTGACCGAGCAAATAGATAACCTTAAGCCCTCGGGACTTGTGAAGGTTGACGGTAAAATCTGGTCAGCCCGCTCGGCAGACGGCAGCGTGATAGAGCCTGAAAGCATCGTTACAATCGAAAAAATTGACGGCGTTAAGCTCATAGTAAGTAATAAATCATAATATTAATAAGGAGAATAGTTATGTTATATGTAGTTTTAGGTTTAATTATTGTTGTACTTTTAATACTTGTATTTGCAAACATCAGAATTGTGCCGCAATCAAAGGCATTCGTTATTGAAAGACTCGGCGCATATCAAACCACCTGGGATACGGGACTTCATGTTAAAATCCCGTTTATTGAAAGAGTTGCAAAGGTAGTATCGCTCAAGGAGCAGGTTGTTGACTTCCCGCCGCAGCCCGTTATCACCAAGGATAATGTTACAATGCAGATTGATACGGTTGTCTTCTTCCAGATTACAGACCCCAAGCTGTATTGCTACGGCGTTGAAAATCCGCTTTCGGCAATCGAAAATCTTTCGGCGACTACGCTGCGTAATATCATAGGCGAGCTCGAGCTTGACTCGACGCTTACCTCAAGAGATACTATCAACGCTAAAATCAGGGTAATCCTTGACGAAGCGACAGACCCGTGGGGCATTAAGGTTAACAGGGTAGAGCTTAAAAACATCATTCCGCCGCGCGAAATTCAGGACGCTATGGAGAAGCAAATGAAGGCGGAGCGCCAGAGAAGAGAGGCAATTCTGCGCGCAGAGGGTGAGAAGCAGTCGAGAATACTCGTTGCGGAAGGTCACAAGGAGTCTAAAATCCTTGAGGCTGAAGCTGAAAAGCAATCTGCAATCCTTGCCGCCGAGGCTGTTAAGGAAGCAAAAATCCGCGAGAGCGAGGGTGAGGCTCAGGCAATCGCAGCCGTTCAGCAGGCAACCGCGGATGCAATCAAGATGCTTAACGAAGCAGACGCAAGCGAGGCAGTGCTCAAGCTCAAAGCGCTTGAAGCGTTTGCAAAGGCGGCTGACGGACAGGCGACAAAAATCATTATCCCCTCCGAAATTCAGTCTATCGCAGGACTTGCGGAAGGAATAATTGAAACAACAAAAAATAAATAAATTATACTATATCCGAACTTTACAGGCGGTGCTTCCGAACGGAAGCACCGCGCTTTTTCATTTACCGTTTAAGCTACACTATAATAAAAGCACGGCAGTGTGCCGTGCTTCAGCGTGTAGAAAACCTTTTTCTACACGCTGAGCAGATGTTGAAAGAGTGAGATAACTTAATTCAATATCTTTGCTTTATTTAATTTTTAACGCAAAGATTTAAATAACTCTACTAAATCACATAAATAATAACAGTC
>CADBNM010000142.1 GCA_902796055.1 Oscillospiraceae bacterium | reverse complement strand
TTTTAACGCAAAGATTTAAATAACTCTACTAAATCACATAAATAATAACAGTCTGCACGATTTTAGCCACTTTTTCGACAGTCTGACCGCGGTTGGTTTTCCAACCGCGGTTATTTTTTTGCAGGAGTTGGTGCTAACAAAAAGCGAGGCGACAGCCAATTCACGATGTCTCAGCCCTTAACTTATTTAAATCCCGAATTAAACTTGGGAATTAACATTTTGTTTACTCTTTGTTCATTTTTTCTATTCACTTTTTTTCCATTTTATGTTAAACTTAATATATATTAATATATCCATTATATAGGGGGGCGGAAAATATGGCTGAGCAAAAGGTTATGATTGTTGATGATGATAAAAACATTTGCGAGCTCTTAAGGCTTTATTTTGAAAAAGAGGGCTTTAAAACTGCTATTGCAAATGATGGTCAAACGGCGCTCGATATTTCAAAAACCGAAAAGCCGGATTTGATTTTGCTCGATATTATGATGCCGGATTTGGACGGTTGGCAGGTGCTTCGAGAAATCCGCAAATATTCCGAAGTGCCGATTATAATGCTTTCCGCAAAAGGCGAAACCTTTGATAAGGTTTTGGGACTTGAGCTTGGTGCAGATGATTATATAGTAAAGCCCTTTGATTCCAAAGAGGTTGTTGCAAGAGTAAAAGCTGTCCTTCGCCGTTCCTCGGGAGCAAAGGAAACAGAGGAACAAGAGGGCATCGTTGAATACGATAAGCTTATAATTAACATTAAGAATTATGAAATGATAGTAGATGGGGTTCCCGTTGATACTCCGCCAAAAGAGTTGGAGCTGATTTATCACTTGGCTTCAAATCCCAACCGTGTTTTCACCCGCGACCAGCTTTTAGATCAGGTCTGGGGCTTTGAATACTATGGAAATTCAAGAACCGTTGATGTTCATATTAAACGCTTAAGAGAAAAGCTTGAAGGTGTTTCCGATAAATGGGAGCTTCGAACAATATGGTCTGTAGGCTATAAATTTGAAACAAAGTAAGGGATTTTATGGTAAAGGAGCTTAAATCTGAAAAAAGAATAAGCCTGTTTACAAAATACTATATAGCGATTGCGGCAACCGTAATCGCTTCCTTGATTATACTCGGCACTATTTTTTCCTTCTTTCTTTATGATTATTGGAAAGAAAAAAATCTTAGCGATTTGCTTTCAAACTCCGTGGCTCTTTCGGCGGCGCTGACCTCGGGAAACAAATCCGACAGCTTAGAAGAGCTTGCAAAAAGCAGCTATGTTTCTTCTATTATCGGCGTATATAAAACCACCGCCGACAGCGATACCTTCATAATAAACAATCAAGGCAAAATGCTTAATCAGTCTACCGCCTCCGTGCCGATTTTGCCCGATGAGGTTTTTTCACTGACTCAAAAATTAGAGCGTTCGGACGCTTTCGCCAACACAATTATTTGTGAGGAGTACGGCGGCAAATGCCTTGTAGCAATTAATCCTGTTATAAAAGGCGGCGTGAAAGTCGGTTCTGTTGTATCGGTTAAATCCGCCAAGGCGTTTTTTACTTACTTTGATGATATTCTTCGTCTTTTTGCATTTTCCGCGCTTGCTTCGCTTGTTGTCAGCGTTGCGGTTACATACTATCTCGTCTATAGGGTTTATAAGCCCATTTCACAGCTCAAACAGGCGACGGAGCGCATAGGTGCCGGCGACTATTCCTACCGCGTCGAGATTGACGGTGAGGATGAATTTGCCCACCTCGCTGCAGCGTTCAATAAAATGGCTGACGATTTGTCTGCGCTTGAAAGCTCAAGAAGAAATTTTATTGCGAATATTTCTCATGAGTTAAAAACGCCGATGACTACTATCGGCGGGTATATTGACGCTATAATGGACGGTACTATAAGTGCCGATAAGCAAAATCACTATTTGCAAATTGTTTCAAACGAGGTTAAGCGTTTATCAAGGCTTGTTGTAGCTATGCTTAACCTTTCGAAAATTGAGGCAGGGGAGAGAAAGCTCTCCAAAAAAGAAGTCAATCTTTCCTCAATGCTCTTTGAGGTTGTGCTCTCGTTTGAGCAGAGGATAGAGCAAAACAATATAGAGATTATCGGTCTTGACTCAATAGGTGATATTAATGCTACCGTTGACAGCGATATGATTTATCAGGTATTCTATAATTTAGTAGATAATGCGGTTAAATTCACTGATAACGGCGGCAGAATTGCCATGCATTTATCCGAGCAAAACGGAAAAGCGGTTTTCAGAATAATCAATGAGTGCAGTGGAATAACTAAGGAAGATTTGTCTAAGATTTTCGAGCGTTTTTATAAGGTTGACCGCTCAAGGCATTTTGATACTCAAGGCTTCGGTTTAGGTCTTTATATAGCCAAAACCATTGTCGGAATGCACGGCGGACAGATTACCGCAAGAAGTACCGAGGGCAAAAACTGTGAATTCCTTTTCTGGATACCTACGGGCACGCTTCGATAAATTTTTATCAGCCTTCCTTTGCGCAGACAGTTGCACACTTGCAATTTATATATTTCACATTATAAATCAGTCGATTTTAATAAAAACTGCAATTTCTAAAAATAGCTTAAACAGTATAATTTTAATATGATATAGGGAGAAAAAATGGAACAGTACAATTATCAACAAAACAATAATCCGTATAACTACAACCCGCAGCAACCCCCTTACTATTACGCTCAAGGCAATGCGCAGGCTCAGCCGCCTCATAATCCGCAGGCTCAGCCTCAGCCTTACTATCCGCCGCAGCCGCCTGTAAAAAAGAAAAACAGAGGCTTTGGCGTATTTGGCATTATCCTTGCTGTTTTTCTTGTAATAGGCATAGTTGCAAACACTGTTCTCTTAGTTAAAAACAACTCGGCTGACTCCGATTCCTCTTCAAGTTCCTCCTCTCAAAGCTCCGACAAGGATTTTGATTCCTTAAAGGATAATGCATTAAAGGCGGGTGTTGATAGCGGAAATAACGATTTAGTCGTAAAAATTCAAAGCCAAAAGGGTAAAAAGCTCAGCACCAGCACAATTGCCGATAATTGCAAAAACTGCGTCATAGGAATAACAACCTATTCCAAAAACGGTATGCTTCACGATGAGGCTTCCGGCATAGTTATAGGCACAAATTCCAAGAAAACCAAGTCGTATATTCTTACCTGCGCTCATGTTGTAGCGGAAGACACTGATAAAGCCGATGAATATGTTTACAGGATTATGGACGCCTCCTCGGCGGAATATACAGCCGCCGTAATAGGCTATGACAAAAGCTGCGACATTGCAGTTTTATCTGTCGAAAAGGTAGGCTTTAAAACTGCCGTTTTCGGCGATTCAAGCAAGGTGAAATCAGGCGAAACGGTTATAGCTGTGGGAAATCCCGGCGGTTCGGAATTTTACGGTTCCGTAACGCAGGGCATAGTTTCCGCAACAGATAGAATGGTTACCACTTCAATGTCCTCAATGGCTTGTATACAGCATGACGCGGCAATTAATCCCGGTTCTTCGGGCGGTGCGTTGCTCAATGAATACGGGCAGGTTATCGGCATAAATTATTCCAAAATGGCTGAAACCTCTTATGAGGGTATGTCTTTTTCGGTTCCTTCATTGACCGCTGTTAAAAAAGCAAATCAAATAATAAAAACCTCGCTTAAAACCTCAGGCGCAAAAATCGGCATTGAATACTATGTTGCCGCCTCCTATTTTGATGATAATTATAAGCAGCTCGTAATCAACAGTATTGATCAAAAGAGCGACCTTTACGGTAAGGCAAAGGAGGGCGACTTCATCATTGCCTGCGACGGTGAAAAAATCAAAGATAAATATACAATCATTAAAAAAATAGGCGCGCTTTCGGCAGGCGATGTAATAAAACTTACTATTGCGCATAAGAACGCCAAGGGCGATTATGACACTAAGGAAGTCAGTGTAAAACTTATTGAAAAGTAGACAAAAACAGGTGTTTGTTAGAGAATTTGACAAGGGGTTTTGTGTAAAACCTCTTGTTTTTCTTCGTCATAACATAGATTTTTTGTGAAAAATATTGTGCAATTTGTCAATTATTTTTTTCTCGGTAATTATTGATTTTATTATATAAATATAGTAAGATATACATAGTAGAATATTATGTTTGGGTGAACTATGCTCTTTTTTACCCATTCATTGTTAAAAATCCTACTATTTCGGAAAAGGAGGAGTTTATTTTGAAAAAACTCAGACAGACATTGGCAATAGTGTTGGCAGTTGTTATGCTTGTTGCAACAATTCCGTTTGTTTCAAACGCTGCTGACAAAGCGATTACTTTTTCTATTGCTACGGTAAACGGTAATCCCTATACCTCAAGCACGCCGATTATAAAAGGCGACCAAATCACCGTTGATGTTAAAGTAAGCCGCGGTGCTGCGGACTTGCTTTCCAACTGGGTTGCTTGCTTCAATTTTGATTCAAATGCTCTTGTTTACGGCGGCGTTACATACCCCGCAAATTGGGCTACATACAGCAAAACCAGTTATATTGAGAACGGCGGTTATTATCAAATCCTTTCGGTAACAGCAGAGCCTGTTGCACAGGAAGTGGAAGTGATTGCTACCATTACTTTCACAACCTCGGCAACCTTCACGGGCACTACATATATCACAACCGGTATGGGAAGCAGCTACATCGGTATAAAGAATCCTTCTACCGGTAAAGTTGAGAGAACAAATCTCGTTCCCTCGGGCTGTTCGGTAACTGTTCGTAATGAAGTTGATAAGAGCGCCCTCTTAGCAAAGCTTAATGAAGCAAATGCTTTGAGCGAAGACAATTATACTCCGAACTCATGGTCAACATTTGCTCAATGGGTAGCTCATGCTCAAGGTGTATATGACAATGCTCTTGCAGCTCAGGATGAAGTTGATACCGCTTTAGGTTATCTTACCGATGCTTTTGCTGAACTTCAGCAGCGCGGTAATCTCAAACCTCTCCAAGACCTTGTAATTCAGGCTAAGAACGCACTTCGTGATGATCAGTATACAAGCGAATCCAAGCAGTATGTTCGTGAAGCTATCGGTCCTGCTGAGGATGTTCTCAATTTGGAAGAAAATGCAACACAGGCTCAGGTAGATGAGCAGGTTGCTCTTTTAACCGAGGCTATGGGTAAATTGGTATCCTCCGATTTAACAGTCAGATTCCTTAATTATGACGGTACTCCCTTCGATACTCAGACTGTTCCTTACGGTGGCAACGCAACTAAACCCGCAACCGACCCGGTTCAACCCTCAAGCGATGAATTTGATTATGAATTTATTGGTTGGGACGGTATTTATACCAATGTTACCTCCAATATTGACATCACTCCTATTTTCAAGCCCGTTAAAAGGTCTTATACAATCACTTTCTATGAGGAAGACGGTGTAACTCCCATTACTTCATTCAAAAAAGAGTACGGTTATGAGTTAACAGCGTCAGATGCTCCCGAAGCACCTGCAAAGCCTCAGGATGATTACAACACATATGAATTTGACGGTTGGACTCCCGAGCTTGCAACAGTAACAGGCGACGCTTCATATACAGCACATTATAAGCCTACTGCAAGAACTTATGATATTCAGTTCCAAAACTATAACGGAGACCCGCTTTATACCTATCATCTCGGTTATGGCGAAACAGTTCCGGACCCTGTAACAGCAGGCGACATCGAAACTCCCGTTAAGCCCTCCACAGATGAAAAGACTTACACCTTCACAGGTTGGGACCCTGCAATCAAAGCAGTAGACGGTCCTCAGGTTTACACCGCTCAGTTTAGCAATGAAACCAATAAATATACAGTTAAGTTCCTCAATTGGAATGGCGACATTCTTAAGGAATATAAACTTGTTGAATACGGTGCAGCTGTAGTTGACCCGATTGCAGCAGGCGACATTGAAACTCCCACAAGAGATAATGACGAGATGTATTCCTACACATACAGTTCTTGGACTCCCGCTCTTGAAGCAGGCACTACAGTAACAGGCAATCTTACCTTTACTGCAGATTATGAAAAAGAATTGCTTGACGCAAAATATGATGCGGTAAATGAACAAATCGCAGCGTATAATGCTCTCAATCCCGCTGATTATACTTCTGTTTCCTTCGCTCGCGCAACCGCAGCAAAAGAAGCAGTTGTATGGGGCTTGAAGATTGACAAACAGACCGAAGTTTACGCAATGGCAACAGCGATTGAAAACGCTATCAAAGCGCTTGTAAGCACTACCGAGTATGATAAGGCTTGGAACAAATGCGCGGCAATCACCAATAATGATGATGAGCGTTATCAACCTGATTCCTATAGCGCATTCAGAGCCGCTATGGATGCTATCGGCGCGAAGAAAGACTTTAATACCGAAGATGCAACTCAGGCTCAGGTAGATGCTGCAACAAAAGCGCTTGACGATGCTTTCAATCTTCTTGTAACCGCAACTCTTGAAATTGACGGTCAAATTGAAACAATTGATAGAATCAACTCTGTTCGTATTTTGGCTAACGCTAATTCCGAAACCACAACACTTTTCGCTAATGACGGCGGCGACGGCAGCACAGCATCTCTCGTTTACTATGACTTGAACGGAAATGTTGTAACCAATCCCAAGAAATCAATTGGCACAGGTTTCAAAGTTGATCTTGTTCAGGGCGGTCAAGTTAAAAGAACAAAGTATATTGTAATCTTTGGTGATATTGACGGTGACGGTCAGGTTACAATTTCCGACATCGCTCTTGCAAGAAAGATGGCAGTATCCGTAGACGGCTTCTCGGATTACGCTATTGCAGCGGCTAAATGCGGCGGCGATACAGTTGATGTAAATGCAGTAATCGCTCTTGCTAAGGCTATCTAAATTCCGAAATAGTTAAAAGCACGGTGCTTCGCGCACCGTGTTTTTTGTTCTCTGTAGGGCGCAGAGATATTTCATTGAGATTGGATTTTTCAAAACTCTTGCAACACTTTTCATTTTATTCTATACTTAATAGTTGAAGTACTTCAAAGGGACGCTCTAAGCTCTTCATGAACCTGTCCCAAAAGGGAGGCGATTTCTTGAACAAAAGTGAATTGTTATCCGCTGCGATAAAAGGCGATAAACAGGCGTTCTGTTCTCTTTATTCTTTATATAAGGATAAACTGTATAAGTACGCTTTCTATCGCTTGAAATCAAAAGAGGAAGCCGAGGACGCTGTGCAGGACTGCGTTTTGTGCGCCTACAGGCAGATTTCCTCTTTGAAAAGTGTTAAGGCGTTTGATAGTTGGCTCTTTAAAATCTTGTCTGCTTGCTGTAATGAAAAGCTAAGGCACATAATTAACGCAAAAAACAGAGTGGACTTTGAGCAAACCGAGCTGTTTTTAAAAAGCGATAACAGTGCAGTCGAAAAAACAGAGCTTGTAGAGGCGCTTGAAACATTAAGCGAGGAGGAAAGGGAAATAGTCCTTCTTTCCTGTGTTGCAGGCTTTAAAAGCCGTGAAATAGCCTCTTTTATGGATATGACTTCAGGCTCGGTGCGTTCAAAGCTGTCGCGCTCGCTTAAAAAAATGAGAACCTTTTTGGAGTGATTAATATGAAGAAGAATAAAGATAATTTTAAATATATTTCGGATAAATTTGCCGAAGAAAAAATCACCGCGCCCGAAAGCTTGAGCGAAGAAAATATTGCGGCGTTGCTTGATAGCGATAAAAAGGTAAGCGATATTAAAATTGCCGAAAAGAAATCGTTTAAAGGCGCAAAGACGCTTGCCGCCTCGCTTGCGGTTGTTGTAACCGCACTTGCCGTTTTCGGCATAAGCAAGGGTGCTCTTAAGCTTAAAAACGAGATTCAGTTTAACAAGAATACTTCAAACGGCATAGTATATTTTACCTCATATAACCAAATAAAAGAGTATAACAAAAAATTCAAGGACAAATCTTCTTTCCCGTTTACCGATAAATATCTGGTCTATAAATCCGATATGAGCGCAGTAAGGAAAAACGCTTCCGCAGCAGACGGCTATACCGATTCAACCGAAAAGGCGTCTTACGCCGAAACCTATAAACAGGTTGAGGGCGTCGACGAAGCGGATATCGTAAAAACAGACGCTGATTATATTTACTGCTTAACGGGTACTGACGGAAAGGTACTGATTTCCCGTGCGCAGGGCTTGAAAACCGAAAAGGTATCGGAAATTCTTTTGGATGACGGCGTATTTGCAAGCGAAATGTTCTTAAATGACGATACTCTCATTATAATCGGAACGGATTATTACAGCGCGGACGGTAGCATTATCCTCGTTTATGATATTAGCGACAGAACGAAGCCAAAATTAAAAACCTCTTATTCGCAAAGCGGCTCCTTTACCGATGCGAGAATGATAGGCGATGTGGTATATCTTATTTCAAACAATAATGTGTTTGATTTGCCGTATTATAAAATAAACGCAACAAGAAAGCAGGTTGATTATTCCGATATCTGCGCTGTAAAGAATAGTGATTATAATTGTTATACCTTTATTGGTGCATTTGATACGGTAACGGGCGAGAGCAAGAGTGCAAAGGCTGTAATAGGAACTTCGGCTCAGATTTACTGCTCTGAGGATAATCTGTATTTGTTCAGTCCAACCGAATATAGCCTAAAAGTGTTGAAGTACGAATTAAATGGCACTAAAATTGCGCTCAAAGCCGCAGGCAGCGTAAAAGGCAATATAAACGACCAATTTTCAGCTGATGAAAAAGACGGCTATCTGCGCCTTGCAACGACTTATTACGGCAATAACGCCGAAATCAACAAGCTCTATGTGCTCGATAAAAGCTTAAAGACCGTAGGCAGCGTATCCGGCTTTGCCAAAAATGAGCATATTGAAGCCGTAAAATATATAGGAGATTATGCTTATGTAATCACCTATAAAACTACTGACCCGCTGTTCATAATCAATTTATCCGACCCCTATAATCCGAAAATTACGGGCGAAGTGGAGATTGAAGGCTTTTCAACGCTGCTTTATCCCGTGGATGAAAACACACTTTTAGGCGTAGGCTATAGCACACAGGTAATAGAGGAGTCATATGTTGAAGCCGAGAGGACGGACGGCGTAAAACTTGTGCTTTTCGATATAAGCGATAAAAACAATCCGAAAATATTAGACCAAAAGCTGTTTGAGGACACTTATTCCGCGGCGCAAGAGGAGCATAAGGCATTGATGATAAATAAAGAAAAGGGCTATTTTGCAATACCTCTTGAATATAACAGCTCCGATGAGGGCGAAGTGCTCTTATTCGGCGAAAAGAATGGGAAAATTGGTGTAATTAATGAGTTTTCCACTCCCACAAGTATAGAAAGGTGCACCTATATCGGCGATTATATTTACGGCATAGATACCTATACCGAGAACATTTATTCCTTTAAATAAACCACAAGCGATGTTGCATTGCAGCATCGCTTTCTTTTTAATCAAGTGCGAATGTGTCGTCTCTCGTATTCGCGAATCTAATATTTTATACACAGTATTTCATTCGTCATCGGCGAATTTCATTGGGAAAAGCGCAGGACGATTTTTCATTTATTCGTTTTACAAAGCGTCACCCTGAATTTCGTTAAATCCGACGGGCAAAAAATCGCCAAACTACCAATTTTGGTAGTATCTTTTCAAAAAATGATATGGTAAAATATTATAGTAAACATTACAGAAGGAACGGGTATTAAATACAATGTGAGCGTTTCCGACTGGCAGAAAAAGTGGCTAAAATCGTGCAGACTGTTATTATTTATGTGATTTAGTAGAGTTATTTAAATCTTTGCGTTAAAAATTAAATAAA
>CADBNM010000141.1 GCA_902796055.1 Oscillospiraceae bacterium | reverse complement strand
TTTTTAACGCAAAGATTTAAATAACTCTACTAAATCACATAAATAATAACAGTCTGCACGATTTTAGCCACTTTTTCGACAGTCTGTAATTAACAGGCACCTATCAGGTGCCTGTTAATTTAATTTATTTTATTACCTTTTTAGTAATTCAGCGGTGACGGGGAATTCGAAGTAGGTTGAGGGGTAGGGTTCGTCTTTTAATGTGAAATGCCACCACTCGCAGTCTATCGGTTCGAAACCGTGCTTTAGCATAACGCTTCGAAGCATCATTCGGTTAGCATACTGTTCTTCGCTAACGCCTTTATAATCGGGATGTGATTTTTCGCTGAAATAATCGAAGGGGCTTCCCATATCCACTTCTTTGCCCGTAGCCATATTGAGCAATGTCAAGTCCACCGTGCTGCCGCGGCTATGGCTTGATTTGCTCGCAATATAGCCCTGCTCAAAAAGCTCCTGCTTTTCAAGGTCGGGATAGAAAAAGAGCTTCATTCGCTGATCCAAATCCTCAATTCCCCACATTACAAAATGCTTTACTGCGGTTGCAGGACGATAAGCGTCAAATACTTTGAGCCTATAACCCTTCACATTCATTTCATTGCTGACTTCCTTAAGCGCTCTCGCCGCCTCTTTAGTTAAAATGGCGCAAGGCTGCTCATAGCCGTCTATGCGGTCGCCTATGAAATTATAAGTCGAATAATATCGGATTTCCTGCACTATAGACGGCACATAATCCGAAACCAGAACAAAGCCCGATGTATCGTTTATAGCTTTCTTTTCAAAATCCATACCGAGTTCTCCTTTATTCGATTACCTTTTTCATAGTCAAAATGTTTTGTCCGTTTTCATAAGTATAGGCTACACCGTCCATGACTTTCTTGACAAGGAAAACGCCAAGACCTCCTATAGGTCTTTCTTCAGCGGACAAGGTTATATCGGGATCCTCTTTTTCAAGCGGATTATACGGCGTTCCGCTGTCCTTTAAGACGATTGTAAGCTCGTTGTTTTCGAACGAAACAGTAACTTCAGCCTCACCTGCCCCATCGCCGTAAGCATACTTTGCAACATTGATGTATGCCTCTTCAATAGCAAGCTCAATTTGCATTTGAGTTTTCATCGGGCAGTTGTGCTCTTCAAGGAATTCGCCTAAAAAGTCGTTTACCGCACCCATATTTTCCTCGGTTGCATCGACTTTTAGAGTTTTGGAGGAATCCGCTCCATTATACTCAAGGCAGAGCATAGTCAGGTCATCAAACTGCGGAGCGCCACCGACAAAAGCATTGACGCTTTTACTTATACCCTCTATGACACCCTGAGGTGAAGCGTCCTTCATAGAATTAAGTTCCCTGAGCGTTCTGTCAAGAGTGAACATTTCATTATCGGCGTTTGTGGCTTCCGTAACACCGTCGGTATATAGGAAGAGCTTGTCGCCTTTTTCGAGCTGTATTTCAAAATCTTTGTACTTAATGCCTTGCATTGCGCCGACAACCAAGCCGTGTTTGGTCTTGAAGTATTCATATCTACCGTTTTTGCGGTATACGGCGACATCGTCATGCCCTGCGTTCGCAAAGGTGACTTTACCTGTTGAAATTTCCAAAATGCCAAGCCACAGCGTTACAAACATATCCGCCTTATTATGCTCGCAAATATGGTTGTTTGCTTCTGTCAAAACCTGTGCGGGTGTATCGCCAGCCTGCGCTCCGTTTGAAACAATAATATTAGTTACCATCATAAACAGTGCCGCAGGAATACCCTTGCCCGAAGCGTCACCGATAATAAACGCCAAATGGTCGTCATCTACGAGCAAATAATTATAGAAGTCGCCGCCGACCTCCTTGGCAGGAGTCATGGAAGCGAAAATATCAAACTCGGTTCTATCGGGAAAAGCGGGGAAAATGTTGGGAATTGAGTTCTCCTGAATTGTGCTCGCAACGCTCAGTTCGGTACCTATCCTCTGCTTTTCCGCCTCTATTTCAGTGATGTCATTAATATAATGAAGAATATCCGTTTCCATTTTATAAACGCTTTTTGCAAGGTCGGATATTTCGCCCACCTTTGCAAACTGGTCAGGCAGGTCGCCCCGCTTGTTTTCATTTGCAAAACGGGTTGTCTCCGAAGCAAGACATCTGATCGGATTTATAAGCTGTTTGCGGATGAAATCGGACGCTAAAAACGAAACAAAAACAGCCATTATTACCGCAGCCGTAATTATTTCCGCTAAGAATTTGTACCTGACCTCTCTAATTTCTTTCATAGGTCTTTGAATACACATAATAGCGGTTACTTTATCGTG
Source organism: Oscillospiraceae bacterium (assembly GCA_902796055.1). Taxonomy (GTDB): domain Bacteria; phylum Bacillota; class Clostridia; order Oscillospirales; family Acutalibacteraceae; genus RUG714. Next base: position 13,726 of record CADBNM010000141.1, on the reverse strand, counting down.
AGCTTTAATGGGCACTAAAGAGGTTATATGCGGCGGTGCGCCTTTTAAATCGGTAAAACGATATACCGTTCCGCGCGTTAAGCCGTTTTCATACATATCTTTATATATGCGCGCATACTCATCGTTGGTGGTGTCCTGCTGATGACCGATTTTCCAAGGTTTATACGGAGTATCCGCACCTACAGAATTAAAAACCGAGGTGAATCTGCCGTAATCGGAGGTGTCGACCTTAATTACATATACAAGGGACACATTCATTTTTAAGCAGTAGGAATCCAAATACCTTTGCGTCCGCTTAAAATCAGAGGATTGACCGTTAGTTTTAAGATAATAGTCAATGCGCGTCGGGTCAACCGAAGCAGTCGCCGTATTGGTCATATGATAAGTAGTTTCATCATATTCCTTTTTAAAAGCGTTAGTAAAGCTTAAATAGCCTATGGTGCTTACGATTACGCTGAATATAATCAGCATAATTACAATAGCGCCTATTACATTAAACGCCAAATTTTTTCTTAACTGCTTAAACATTTTCATATTACTTAATATCTAAAATATCTGAAAATCCTGTTATTTCAAGAACTTCCATAACACTTTCGTTTACACCCGTTACCGTCATGCCGCCCTTTTTGCTCATCAGCTTATGCGCTACGAGCAATACGCGCAGACCTGCCGAAGAGGTGTAAGACATTTCGCTCAAATCCAACACCAGTTCCTGAGCATCATCAATATTACTCTTTATTGCCTGTTCAAGCTCGGGAGCGGACACGGTGTCCATTCTTCCGCTTACGAAAATAGTTAATTTGCCGTTTTCATTTTTAGTTGATATTTGCATTTTCTGTCTCCTTTTTTTTAATAATACAAAGATTCTACATCGGGAAGATTCTGAATGATAAAGTTTTTGCAATACTCTATCATTGCCTGATTTTCCGCGCTGTCGAAACCGTATCTTTTTATTGTTCTTCTTAAAAGCCTCGCAAAGCAGATAATTTCCGCTTTTTTAACAACCTCGGCTTTAAATTCCTCGCTCTTATCATCAAAATAATAATTGATAGTTGCCTCCCAAAACTCATCGCGCTGGGCGTTGTTTATTCCAAGAAACGCTGCGCTGTTATCTTTATCAACACAACTAAAGCCTACATAAGCCGCATAAATTGAAGCGAATTCAAAAATCGGATGTCCCATGGAGAGAGTATCCATATCAATAAGCAGGTTTTCATCGCCCTGTCTCATTATGTTTTTGATGTGGTAATCGCCGTGAAGCATATTGTTTGTTTCGGGTATCTCCTTAAAAAGCTTTACAAGCTTTGCGCCGATTTCTTCGGGGAGATAATCCACATCATATTCCGCCCAAACAAGCGCTTCTTCTTTTTTTGAGGGGAGCTCGCCGTCCTCGAGCGTAGTTGAATGTATCTTCTTTAGAATTTCAACGCTTTGCTTAGCAAGCTCATCAACTTTCTCGCCTGCATTAATGAGCTTTGCAAAGCTCTTTGCGTTCAACAGCTCGAAAACCGAGCCGTAACGGTCGCCGACCTTAACAACATCATAAGGAATTGCGGTAGGAATACCCATAACAAAGGCTTTTCTTGCAAGCTCTCTTTCATTATGTATTTCATCAAGTGAATCGGGATTTTTATAAACCTTTACTATTGTGTCGGGGTCGGTGCGGTAAACAAGACCGTTTGAGCCTTCGCCGAGAACCTCGCAGCCGTCAATACTCAACTGCCTGTAGGCTTTTGAAATATCCATCATTTCGCTGAAGCCCGTCATATCAAAAATTTCATAAACCTCCGAGGAGCAGTTGATAATTTTTGTATCATCGTTTGCCTTTTTCAATCGGAGAATCACTCTCAAGCCTGCGCTTGAAATATATTCAAGGTCAGTTGCGTCAAGCACTATTTCTCCGCTGAACGAGCCGATTTGCTCGTTTATTTCTTTTTCAACCTGAGCTGAATTTGAAGAATCAATTCTTCCTGATAATTTAATATCCATTTTAAATCTCTCCTTAGTATATCAATGAATTAAAAAATTAACGATTGTTGATGTGTTAGCCATTAAAGCCGAAACAATAACGGTTAATAATATGAATACGATGTTTACTCTCCACTCGCATGCAAGCAGCCCTATAAACTCACGCATTTGCGCATTAGGCCAAAAATACCATTTTGTTTTTGCGCCTATACCGTCTGCCCTGAGCCCTGCCTTTGCGGAGAGAATAGCGCTGCGGAAAACATGGTATTTTGTGGTGGAAAAAAGTATATTTGCATTGGGTTTTACGGAATCTGCAATTTTCTTTGAAAAGAGCATATTTTCAAGAGTTGTGGCAGATTCGGTCTCTGCATACATAACGCCCTGCACTCCGAAAAATATTATAAGCGCTAAGTCAAGAACGGTCTTATATGAGAAAAACTGCTGCTTTTTTCTTAATCGGTACTGCTTTAGTGCAAACGCAAACGAAAACAGCGCAGTTAAAAATATACCGAGCAAAACAAACTGATAGCCGCCGAAATCACAGCCGGTAACATAAATAACACGCGTCGGCAAAACGCTCACATCATAGCAAGCACGAGTATATTCCTTTTTGTTATCGGCGTTAAAAACAGTAAGCGTAATCCTCGTCTTACCGGAATTGTCAGCTTTAAATTTAACTTTTAAGCAGTTATCCTTTTTAACAACAGCTTCGCTCTGCTTAATAATGCTCTCATCAAGCACCTCAATCTTAGCTTCACTGTTCTTATATATATCCTGCAGGTAAACAGTATAGGTTCTGCCTGCAATTATTACTGCGCTGAAGGTTAAAACGGCAATAATAATATAGCCTGTAATAAGATGTAAAAGTGGTTTGTTTTTCATTTCAAGGTCCAAAATCAGAGATTGTAGTAATCGTTGTTATTAACTCTTTTTTGCTTTTTCGCCTGCCTGACAGCGGCCTTTTTCTTTTTCATTTTACTTACTCTGATAAAACGGACAACAAATACAAATAATGCAAAAACAACTATCAGGCAAAGCACATTCAAAAAAGGTCTTTTGGAAAAGCCTGCTTTGACAACCGCCGCGGTTTTTGCAACAATATTGAGCTTAACATCCTCAGCCGCTACGAGGGTTGTCAGCGCAACTACCTTGCCTTTATAAATAATGTTGGCTTTACAAATAACATCGCCTTTTTTCACGGGCGCTTCAAGCTCTTTGGAAAGACCTGAAAGCTTCACTTCACAGTCACCGGCTTTGGCTTTTACCGGGACGAGCGCGGTAAGGCTTTTATCTACGCTCAAGCCGAGCTTATTGCAATCCTTGCCGTAAAGAATATCGGTTTTGGCAATAACCTCGGAGGTGGTATATAATTCCTTCTCCGACAAGTCGTTATAGCCCCATTCGAAAAGCGCCTTAGCGTCAACGAATGAGCCTTTCATTTCGTTAATCATCGGTGAATCCATAACAATAGCAAGATAGCTTTTGCCGCCTTTATCCGCCTTTGTTATAACGCAATTGCCCGCCTGAGTGGTGGTGCCTGTTTTTATACCTTGAGCAAATTCATAGTAATAAGCGCCGTCCTCGGGATGCAGCATATAATTAGTATGCGGGAAGACAACCTCCTTATATTGGCAAAAGGTAGCGGTTGACGCTTCAACAAAAACCCTGTTTTTAAGCGCTTCCACTGTCATTAACATCATATCGGACGCTGTGGTATAGTGGTTTTTGTCATGCAGACCGTCCGGATTCATAAAATGTGTATTCTTGCAGCCGCATTTCTCAGCCCAAGCATTCATCATTTTAACAAAGCCTTCTTCACTGCCGCCCACAGCCTCTGCAAGCACCTGGCAAGCGTCGCAAGCCGAATGAACCATAGTAAGTGAAAGCAATTGTTTATATGTAAGCTTATCTCCCGGTTCCAAGCCTGCAACCTGTGCGTCCGTACCCGCAAGAACATCAACGGCGTGCTGCGAAACAGTTGCAGTTTGCTCTAAATCGTCCACATTTTCAATAGTTACCATCGCAGTGATAATCTTAGTAAGAGAAGCGGGATATTTGATTTTATCCTTATTTTTTTGCGCAATAACATTACCGTCCTGCAGGTTAACAAGCATATAGGCATCCGCTTCAATAGGAACGCTCACTTCAAACATACCCTCGCCGTTATTCAAATCCTTAGCCGAAGCAACAATCGGCATAAGCGCTAAGAAAATAATTAAAAACGCCAACACGAGCGATATTGTCTTTTTCATGTTTTCCCCCGGAATCAATAAAATGCAATATATAAATTTATTTTACACTAAATATTTATATTAATCAACTAAAATTTAAATATTTGAAAAGATAAGCAAGTTATGATAAAATTGAATTATACTAATTCGGAGGTGTGATATGAAAGTTTTTCACGGAAACATTTTAAGCGTTGATAAATCAGACAGTGTTTATAAATATTTGGTCGAAAACGACGGAAGAATTGCTTTTGTAGGCAACGAACTGCCCGAAAAATACAAGACAGACAAAATCACCGAGCTTGGCAATAAAGCTCTTATCCCCTCTTTTGTCGACACGCATATTCACTTTGCTTCCTTCGCAACTTTCCATGCAGGGCTTAATGTTATGGAAGCGAGATCAAACAAGGAAATCCTTGAAATGTTAAAAAAATATGCTTCTTCGGCGAAAGAAAAACTGCTTATAACTTTCGGAGCATCTCCCTATTCGGTTGAAGAAGGCAGGCTCGTTAACCGAGAAGAACTTGACTCGGTTTGTCCCGATAAGCCTGTTTTTATGGTAAAATATGACGGTCATGCCTGCGTTGTGAACACGGCGCTTTTAAACAAGGTTAAAAGCAAGGTTGAAAATTTAAGAGGTTATCACGCCGACACGGGCGAAATGAATCAGGAAGCGTTTTTTGCAATAAGCGATTATGTGACTAATTCAATCCCGATATTCGACCTTGTTAAAAACATGCAAAAAGCTGCGGACTTTATGGCTTCAAAAGGCATAGGAATGATACACACAGTAAGCGGTGTAGGCTTTACGGGCGACCTTGATGTTGACCTTGAGCGCTGGTGCGGACGAGGTTTTGAAAGCGGTATGCAATTAAGGGTATTTATGCAAACGCTTAATGTTAAAAACGCCGTTAAAAGAAAGTTGCCGAGAATAGGCGGTTGCTTTGCTTGCGCACTTGACGGTTGCTTCGGTTCGGTTGACGCGGCGCTCAACGAGCCTTACGAAAACAGCGACAATGCGGGCGTCCTTTATTACAGCGATGAAAAGGTTACTGAATTCTGCAAAGAAGCTAACCGTGCGGGACTGCAAATTGAAATGCACGCCATAGGCGATAAAGCCTTTGACCAGGCGACAAGAGCGCTCAAAGCGGCTCTCGACGATTTTCCGAGAAACGACCACCGCCACGCTATTATTCACGACTGCCTGCCGACGCAAGAAGGTATTGAAATTTGCGCGAAATACGGCATCGCAATGCCCGTGCAGACAGCGTTTATTAACTGGAGGCAGGAGCCCGACGAATACCTTGAAAAGATATTGGGCGCTGACAGGTGCGCGCGACTTAACCCGATTAAAACATTTATGGACAAAGGCATAATTGTAGGCGCAGGCAGCGACGCTCCCTGCACCTCGCCCGACCCGATTATCTGGATGCACAAGGCTTGCAATCACTCTGTTAAAGAACAGGCTATTGACATTAAAAGAGCGCTCAGAATGTGCACCTATAACGGCTATTGGCTGACTTTCGACGAGAAAGAACGCGGTTCGCTTGAAGAGGGAAAAATAGCAGATATGGTTATACTCTCCGCAAATCCTTACGAAGTGGCGACTAATGAGATAAAAAACATAAAGGTTGAAAAGCTTTATTTGCAGGGAAAAGAATATAAAGGTGATGAAAAGAGTGCGCTTTCTCATATTTTAAAGGGTATGAAAAACAAGAAAGCAAAGATATAAGTAAAGTATATTTACTTTACAAAAATTAATTTTGCTCTGATTTTCAGCGTTTTTTCAAAAACCGCATAGATAAAGGAAAAGACATATTGACAGCCGTCAATATGTCTTTATTTTTGTGTATTGTAAAGTAGTAGAACTTTACAAATTTTCAAAATAGTTTTTAATATCGGCAAACTTAGCGGAGTAATTGCCTCTTGCCATATTGTCGCGACCTCCGCCTCTGCCGTTCAAAGCGGTGTTTGCGGGCTTAACAATAGGAGAAATATCGGTGTTCCCGCTTGTTAAAACATAGCGGTAACCGCCGTTATCATCGCCCTCAAGCACTAAAACTATTCCCTTGACTTTAGTTTTTAGTTTGTCGGCAAAAAGGCGCAGGTCGTCGCCGTTAAATTCGCAGGTGATTATAATATTTTCTTCACTCGGAGAAATGCTTTCGACGGCTTTTTCAATATTTTTTCTTTTTAAGCCCACCAACTCATATTCGCATTTTTCTTTTTCATTTTTAAGTCTCTCGACGGCGGCAGCCGTTTTTTCAATTTTTGCGCAAAGCAGATGAGAGATATCCTTTACCTGTGTGAGCAGCATTTTGTGGTGTTCAAGCGCTCTCATCCCGCAGGCAATAAATAATTTTGTGCCGCCCGCTTTATAGTTTTCTTTTGAAATGATTTTTATTAGACCTATTTCGGCGGTGCTTTTACAATGCGGCGCACAACACGCGCACAGGTCGGCACCCTCAATTTTAACAAGCCTTACATTTTCCGTTAGCTCAAGCTTTGAACGGTATTCGAGCGTTTTTAACTCTTCGGCGCTCGGATAATAGCATTTAATTTTTCTGTTTTCAAAAACAATTCTATTTGCTTCGCGCTCCACCTTTTCAATAAGCTCATCGCCTATTGCGGTATTAAAAGCCAAGGTACATTCGCCGTCCGTAAGCGAAAAAGAAACATTGTCGGCACCCGTATATTTATGAATAAGCCCGGAAACGAGATGCTCGCCGGAATGATTTTGCATTCTGTCGAAACGCGCGTCCCAATAGATTTCGCCTTTTACAGTTCCCGAAAGAAGCTCTTGGGTATAGTGAATTATCTCGCCGTCTTTTTCTTCGACATCACACACTTTAACGCCGGAAAGCGTGCCTTTATCGCTCTTTTGTCCGCCGCCCTCGGGGAAAAAAGCGGTTTTATCAAGCGTTACGGCATAGTATTTGCCGGATTTTTCGCAGGAAATAACCTCCGCCTCAAATTCTCTTATATAAGCATTTTCATCATAAAGTTTAATTGTTTTCATAGTGTTTCCTCTTAATTTGCATATAGAGCAAAAAGCCGTGAACGAAAGTGAACAACTGTTTGCACCGCAAACAACTGAGGCTGGCTCAAACGAGCCGGCCTCAAAGTGTTATTATTCTTTTACGCTAAGGAGCAAATCGCCATAAGTCGGATAAGGCCATTTATATCTCGGGGATGCGAATTCAATGGTATCCGCAGGCTTTCTGAGCTTTTCCATAACAGGAAGAACCTTGTCGCAATAGAACCTTGCCGCCTTATCGCTCTCGGTAATGGTTTCAGCTTCAAGAACCGCAAGCTCAAGCGCTTCCGTCGCCTTATACAGCCTTTCGGTCTGCTTAGAAATTTTCTTTGCAAGGTCATCCTCGGCAAAGGTTGACATCTCTATGCCGCTCGCTCTCTTGGCGTTGCCCGCATCGCAAAGCTCTTTTGCATATTCAATAGCCATGGGGATGATTTCCTTTTGGCTCATTTTAATCATTGAGGACGCCTCGATATGAATTATCTTCGCATAATTTTCCATATAGATGTCATAATTCGCTTCAAGCTCTTCTCTGGTATAAACGCCGTATTTTTCATATAACTCTATATTCTCGTCATCAAGCAAATGCTCAACCGCGTCAACGGTTGTAGGAAGATTAAGAAGCTCTCTTCTCTCAGCCTCCTTCAGCCAAGCGTCGTCATAGCCGTTGCCGTTGAAGATAATTCTTCTGTGCATTCTCATAGTTTTTTTAACTATTTCGTGAACAGCCTCTACCAAGTTATCCTGACCTTCAAGATATGTTGCAAAATCATCAAGTTCCTTTGCAACCGTGGTGTTTATAACTATATTCGCATCGGCGATTGACTGATTTGAACCTACCATGCGGAATTCAAACTTATTGCCTGTAAATGCAAAGGGTGAGGTTCTGTTTCTGTCGGTATTATCTTTAGGCAGGTCAGGAATAACGGTCGCGCCGGTATCCATTTTTGCACCCTCTTTATCTTTATAAGGTCTGTCATTTTCAATTGCGCTCAAAACAGCGTCCAAATCCTCGCCTAAGAACATAGACATAACTGCGGGCGGAGCCTCAGCGGCGCCTAATCTATGGTCGTTTCCTGCGCTTGCGGCAGAAATACGGAACAGAGCCTGATATTCGTCAGCCGCTGCAATTACCGCACAAAGGAATACCAAAAACTGAGCGTTTTCCGAAGGTGTTTTACCCGGATTAAGAAGATTGACGCCCGTATCTGTTGAAAGCGACCAGTTGTTGTGTTTACCCGAACCGTTAACGCCCTCAAAAGGCTTTTCGTGAAGCAAACAAACCATACCGTGCTTTAAAGCGACCTTTTTAAGTATTTCCATCGTCAGCTGATTCTGGTCTGTTGCAAGATTGGTTGTTACGAAGATGGGCGCAAGCTCATGCTGAGCGGGAGCTACCTCGTTATGCTGAGTCTTAGCTAAAATGCCGAGCTTCCAAAGCTCTTCGTTAACTTCTTTCATATACGCCGCAACCCTGCCCTTGAGCACGCCGAAATAATGATCGTCAAGCTCCTGACCTTTTGGCGGATTAGAGCCAAACAGAGTTCTGCCCGTATATGTAATATCCTTTCTCTTGTAAGCCGCTTCCTTATCAATAAGGAAATATTCCTGCTCTGCGCCTACGGTAGAGGTTATCTGCTTAACATTTTCCATACCGAAAAGCTTAACTATTCTCATAGCCTGCTCACTTACCGCCTCCATTGAGCGAAGCAACGGGGTTTTCTTGTCAAGCGCATGACCGCCGTAAGAACAAAAAGCGGTGGGGATACAGAGAATACCCTCTTTAATAAAAGCATAAGATGTCGGATCCCATGCAGTATATCCGCGCGCTTCAAAGGTTGCACGGAGTCCGCCGTTAGGGAACGACGACGCGTCAGGCTCGCCTTTAATGAGTTCCTTGCCCGAAAACTCCATAATCGCCCTGCCGTCATCGGTGGGTGCGATAAAGGAATCGTGCTTTTCGGCTGTAGCGCCCGTCATAGGCTGGAACCAGTGAGTATAGTGAGTCGCACCAAGCTCAATAGCCCAATCCTTCATAGCGTTTGCCACAATGGTCGCGACATCCTCGCTAAGCGGCACATTTTCATCAATAGTTCTTTTAAGCGCCTTGTAAGTCTCCTTCGGGAGCCTCGCTTTCATTGTGGCTTCATTGAAGCACAGCGAACCGAACAGTTCAGGTACATTTTTCATTATTTTACCCCTTTCAATATTCAAGAGAAAATAGGACTCTAAAAAAGTCTAATCATTTATATAATAATTCATATTTAAAAAATATGCAAGTATTAAAAAATTTATTAAAAAACACTCGGCAAACCGAGTGTTAACATACATTCATCATTAAATAGTATTTTTATGCTTTGCAAGTAATGCCTGCTTCATTTGCAAAGCAGTAATTTCACCATTTGCCCACTCTAAAGAAAGTTCTTTAGCATAATCGCTTACCGGAACCCCCTCTATACTGTTGAGCATATCCGCCACTCTTATAGCAGTATTCCTTTTTATTCTGTTTGGAGACACTTCCATCACTCCTTTACAACAAATAATTTTAGCACAATTTTAAAAAAGATACAACTATTAAAAATGAACGCACATTAAATAATAGGTGCGTTCATTTTCTTTATACACCGAAAACTTTTTCGGCGTTTTGAGAGAGTATTTGCCTGTTCACTTCATCACTGCAGCCGAGCGACATAAATCTGTCAAGCTCGGTTTTGGGCGACCACATAGGATAGTCCGTGCCGAAAAGCACCCTGTCCGTTCCGTATCGCTCAATCATTTCTTTAACTGTTTCGTTATCCTTAATCCAAGCGAAGGTTGATGAGCAATCGACATACAAATTCTTTATACCGCTTAATTTCTTCGACGCTTCCTCCCACAACGACCAACCGCCGAAATGAGCGCCGATAATAATTAAATCGGTATATATTTCCAAAACGGGAATGAGCCTGTTGGGATTTGAATTATCATATCTGCTGTCGCCCGTGTGCATAAGTATCGGCAAATGCGCTTTTTCGCAAAGCTCATAAATTTTAAGGCAACGGTAATCGTCAATTTTAAAGCCCTGAATATCGGGATGCAGCTTAACGCCGTGAAGCCCCAGAGAAACTATTTCTTCGACATCTCTCTCCAAGTCCTCGCTCTCGGGGTGAAGAGTTCCGAGCCCGAACATTTTGCCCTCGCTCTGCTCGGCGGTTTTTGCAATAAAACTATTTATGCTTGAAACCTGCTTAGGCGTTGTGGCAACGGACTGAACGATAAATTTATCAATCCCCGCTTTTTCGCCTTCGCGCCTTAACATTCCCACGGTACCGTCGCCGAAGCCGTGAACATGATAGAAATTATCCGTTGCGCCCGCGGCTTTTTTTGCGATTTTATCGGGGTAAATATGACAGTGAGCGTCAATAACGAAAAACTTGTTATCAACCATTATGCTGTCACCACCCCTGCCGCTTTGTGCAGACCTAACTTTTCAACCGCGTCTTTACGCATTTGATATTTTAGGATTTTACCTGCGGCGTTCATCGGGAATTTATCTACAAAATCAACATATCTCGGCACCTTATGCCTTGCCATACTCGCGCCGACAAATTCCTTCATTTCCTGCTCGGTCATCGTTTCGCCCTCTTTGAGAATTACGCACGCCATTATTTCCTCGCCGTACTGCTCGTCGGGCACGCCGATAACCTGAACATCGCTGACCTTGGGATTGGTATAAATAAATTCCTCAATCTCTTTAGGATAAATGTTTTCGCCGCCGCGAATAATCATATCCTTAAGTCTGCCTGTGATTTTATAGTTACCGTCCTCGGTTCTGCAAGCAAGGTCGCCCGTATGTAACCAACCGTCCTTATCAATAGCAGCCGAGGTGGCTTCGGGCATTTTGTAGTAGCCCTTCATTATGTTGTATCCCCTTGCGACGAATTCGCCCGTTACATTGTCGGGGCAGTCCTCGCCTGTTTCGGGGTCAACGATTTTACACTCGATTTCGGGCATCGCTCTGCCGACTGTAGCAACTCTGACTTCGAGCGGGTCGTCGGTCGAGCTCATAGTGCAGCCCGGTGAAGCCTCGGTCTGACCGTAAACGATTACTATTTCACGCATATTCATTTTGTTGACAACATCGCGCATAGCGGAAATCGGACACGGACTGCCTGCCATAATGCCTGTTCTGATATATGAAAAGTCGGTTTTCTCGAAATCGGGATGCTCAAGCAGAGCAATAAACATAGTGGGTACGCCGTGGAACGCGGTTATATGCTCGTTGTTGATGCAAGCGAGCGACGGTTTCGGCGAGAAATAAGGTATGGGCAAAAGCGTGCCGCCGTGAGTCATTGTAGAGGTCATGGCGAGCACCATCCCGAAGCAGTGGAACATAGGTACCTGTATCATCATTCTGTCGGCAGTGGATAAATCCATTCTGTCGCCTATGCACTTGCCGTTGTTTACTATATTGTAATGAGTGAGCATAACGCCCTTCGGGAAGCCCGTTGTGCCGGAAGTGTACTGCATATTGCAGACATCGTCGGGTTTTACGGCAGCCGCCAAAGCGTAAACTTCCTCTTTATTTACCTGAGAGGCTCTTTCGAGCGCCTCGTTCCATTCAAGGCAACCGTTTTGGCTGAAGCCTACGGTTATAACATTTCTCAAAAACGGCAGCCTTTTCGCTCTTAAAGGTTTGCCCTTTTCGGTATTTTCAAGTTCGGGGCAAAGTTCGGCGATAATCTTGCCGTAATGAGTGTCCTTCGCTCCCTCGGTGATAACAAGCGTGTGAGTATCGGACTGCTTTAAAAGGTACTCGACCTCGTGAATTTTGTAAGCCGTATTAACGGTTACAAGCACCGCGCCGATTTTAACAGTCGCCCAAAAGCAGATGAACCATTGGGGCACATTTGACGCCCAAACGGCAACATGACTGCCCTTTTTAACGCCCATTGAAATTAAAACTCTTGCGAATTCATCAACATCATCGCGAAATTCGGAGTAAGTTCTCGTATAATCAAGAGTTGTGTATTTAAAAGCATACTGGTCGGGAAATTCCTCGACCATTCTGTCAAGCACATCGGAGAAGGTTTTTTCAATAAGCAAATCCTTTTTCCAAACAAATCTGCCCGTGTGCGCATTGTTCCAATAAAGCGTTTTTTCCTTGCCCGAGGTGTAATTAAACTGCTTCATATAGTTAACGAAATGAGCGAAAATAATCTCCATATCGTCAAGTTCTTTGAACCACGCGGGGTCCCAAACGAGGGACACAAAACCGTCAAAGTTAACCGAGCGCAAAGCGAGCATAACATCTTTCATTGGAAGTTCGCCCTCGCCGATAAGGCAATATTCAAAGCCGCCGTCGGTCTTTTTAAGGTCGCTTATATGAACATGCTTTACATAAGCGCCGAGATTTTTGATGATTTCATCAGCCTTTTCGCCCTTTGCCAAATACGCTTCGCCGACATTCCAAAGCGCCGCGATATTATCGCTCGCAAAGTTTTCTAAAATATCGCGAAGCACGGCGGTATCGGCAAACATTCCTTTGGTTTCTATAAGGAGCACTACGCCCTTTTCATAAGCCACGGGCTCGGTTTTTTCGAGAACCTTCGTTACAAATTCAAACGCTTCCTGTGTGCGCTCCTTCGCCGCCGCACGAAGCCTTACATACGGTATATGCAAATACTCCGCAATATCAATGCACGAGAAAATCTCTTTTAAAATGCCTTCCTCGTTTTCGCTCTCGGAAATATCGCTTATTACATCGATACAGGTGATTTTAAGTTTTCTTTCAAAAAGTTTTCTTCTCGTTGCCGCCGCCGCATAATCGTGAAGCGCACCGTCCTTATCAGTGAAAAGGCGGTTATGAATATTATGCAGTTCAATGCCTTTAAAGCCTAAATCTTCGGCAATATCGCAAAAGTCTTCAAAGGATGAATCATGCCAGCCCTTTGTTGAAAATGATAAATTCATTTTACGCCTCCTCGTAAACTATTTTGTTCACGGCATTAAGATATGCCCTGATGCTCGCGCCGATAATATCGGTGGAAATGCCCTTGCCCGAGTAAACCTTAGAGCCTGAGCGAAGTTTAACAACAGCGCTGCCCATAGCCTCTTTACCCTCGGTAACGGCTTGAATTTGGAAATCATCAAGCTCAAAATGATGACCGATTATTTTTTCAACGGCAAGGAATGCAGCGTCAATAGGACCGTCGCCGATTTCAATGCCTTCCAAGGTTTCATTATCACGCTGCAGGGTGATGTTTGCGCTTGCGGTGATAATGTTGCCGTTGTTGATTACATAACTGATAAGTTTATATGTAGCGGGAACCTGCAGAGCGCTTGAAGCAACGATAGCGTCAAGTTCCTTTGCGCCTACAAACTGCTTTTTGCCCGCAACTCTCAAAAAGCCCTCGTAAACCTTGCCGTGGTCCTCGTCGGACAAATCGTAGCCGAGTTTTGATACGGCTTCCAAAACAGCCTGTTGTGTATCGTTTTTATCGAGCCTGATTTC
>CADBNM010000140.1 GCA_902796055.1 Oscillospiraceae bacterium | reverse complement strand
TTTTAACGCAAAGATTTAAATAACTCTACTAAATCACATAAATAATAACAGTCTGCACGATTTTAGCCACTTTTTCGACAGTCTGTCAGCCGACTCACTAAAGAGTCGGCTGCATTAAAGCTATTTTTCCTCGTCATCCTTCAGGTTTTTCAAATCCTCATTAAACTGTTTAATCTGCTCATTTCTTTCGCACGCGGCAATAGTAACCTTGGGCTTTTCAAGGCTTTCATCAATTATAAATTCTAAATCTATTTTTCAACCAATCTGCACAGCTGCTTTTCGTTGAAGCTTTCGTTATTATTTTATTTGCGTTATTTTGTGTTTTTTTACCAAAAACGCATGCTTTGCAAGGTTTATAAGCGGGGCGTCGTTTTCGGCGGAGTCGGTATAAAAGTTTTCTATCTCCCTGTCGCCGTATTTCTCCTTAAACGCCGTTATTTTGTTTTCCCTTATGCAAATAAAGTCGATTTTGCCTTTTTGCTTATCGAAAGTGCTTGTTAAATAATATTTGATTCCGAGCCTTTTTGCAATTTCTTCAATGTGAAAATCGGGGGAAGCGGTTATAATCAAGTCGTCGTCTTTTTGAATTTCTTTGTAAAACGGCTTAATCTTTTTCATATGCTTGTCCCAAAATTCTTTTGGTTCGTTCTCAAAATCTATCATTTTGATTTTTTCCTCGGCGAGCGGAGCATATTTTGAAACCATCTGTTCAATGCTGACCTCGCCTTTTTTGTATTTTGCAAAGCCTTTAACAACCTGCGGAAAAAGTTTTATTAAAGAAAAATCTTTTTTCATATAAAACTTGAAAAGGTCGAAACAGCTTTCGCCGTCATAAATCGTGTTGTCAAAATCGTAAACATTCATAAATTCACCTATTAAAAAACGGGCTGAGGGATATCCCGAGCCCGCTTGTGTAGATTGCCTTTAGTTGCACTGAAGCTCCTGCTGGAGTTCAATCTGCCTTTTAACTCTGTTAGCCTTAACCTTCTTAACCTTTTTAACAATGGCTCTCACAATAAAGAAGATAATAAGAGCTGCGCCGCCGGAAATAATAGAGATAATCGCAATTCTTGCGATTTGCACTGTTTTATCCGAAAGCTCCTCTTTCTTTTCTTCAGCCTTTGTATAGCCGGTTAAAATAAAGTTAAGAAATTCTGTAACCTTGGTTAAAAGTTTCATTAAATCTTCGATTTTATTAATTATTCTGCCTATCATAATAACTCCTCCAAATGTTTATTTACATTATCATTTTAACATTAATGAGCGCTCCAGTCAACGCCGAAAAGCAATTAATTCTAAAAAGCGGAAAAAACTTTTTTGTTCTCTCGGCTCGAAAATGAGATAAATTCTTTGTTCTGCTTAAGCTTAACTATAAAACGGTGCGGCTTCGGTCTTTAGTTGAGGAGGATTTGCAAACAGCAAAATTTCACCATGTGTGAAGTTATTTTAAAGGAGTTTCCCGAAGCCGCACACACCGTTTTACTATTTATTCGTTTCCCTTTAATGAGGATACCATATCTATATTCTTCGCCCTGTATTCGCTGAGCCTGTTCTCGCCGTAACCAGATATGCTTTCGGAATTAACAACAACCTCGCCCCGCGTTGGGGTATCCATTCCTCCTATAAGATTGAGCAGAGTGGATTTTCCCGCGCCCGAGGGACCCAAAATAACAACGGTTTCTCCTGCGGCTATTTTAAGATCGACATTATCAAGCGCTTTAAATTCGTTAATGCCCGTGATATATGATTTGCTTACTTTTTTAAGTTCAAGAACAGTATTCAAAAGTTTATCCCTCCATTGTGGTTAGCCACGGCTAACTCGTAATTTTTAAAATTTGGTTAGATTTCTCTAACCGAGGTATATTTTACATCTTCCAAGCGCTAATGTCAACATCATTTTTGCTTTTCTTGATTTTAGTTTTGATTTGTGTTAAAGTAAAAAAGAAATTATTTCGGAGGCGGCTTATGAACACCGAAAAAACAACCGAAGATTACCTTGAAGCGATGCTCGTTTTAAAAGAGCAAAAGGGATATATACGCTCTATTGATATTGCCGATTACCTTTGCGTAAAAAAGCCGAGCGTTACCTATACCACAAAACGCCTGAAGGAAAAGGGACTTATTACCATGGACGCCGACAATCTGATAACAATAACCGAGCAGGGAATGGTTATTGCTGAGG
This sequence comes from Oscillospiraceae bacterium, assembly GCA_902796055.1. Taxonomy (GTDB): domain Bacteria; phylum Bacillota; class Clostridia; order Oscillospirales; family Acutalibacteraceae; genus RUG714. The sequence continues at coordinate 8,540 of CADBNM010000140.1, read as the reverse complement.
AAACCTACAAAAGGCACAAGGCGCTTACCTCGTTTTTTATCAGCTTGGGCGTTGATGAGCAGACGGCTATGAATGACGCCTGCAAGGTGGAGCACGATTTAAGCAAGCAAACCTTTGAGGCGCTGCAAAGATTTATTGCAAACACAAAGTGAGAAAGGCTACGCAGTTTTTGTCTGTCGATTTTTTGCCGTTTCAAGGCAAAAAACGAAATAATGCTGACGCATTGCGAGTATTTTAACGCAAAAACAGTGAAAAATAAGCGACTAAATCCTAAAAGTTTCGAACATACTATAACGGCTGCATTCCTGATTTTAAAGGGAATGCAGCCGTTTTGTATGCGCAATTAATTCAAAATATACCGAGCCTTATGCTTAAACTCAATCGGACTTTATATCTTCTTCCTCGAATATCAAATCGGTGATTTCGGGATTGATTATTATTCCCTTAATCTGCTCGATTTTATTTACTTGCGAGCGCAAATTCTGGAAAGCGAATAAGCCGCTGCGTTCAAGCTTGCCGAAAATCTGTTCGAACATCTCGGCGCTTGTAAACGCAGGTATAAAGGCTTCGCCCGAGGACATAATTGTTTTTATTCTTATGCCCTTTCGCAGCCCTTCTCTCTTATCTCCCGGCATAATCAACTCCTTGCCCTTTCCCATCGGAAACGAGTTTTCTCCGAGCAAATCCGCGGCTTTTTTGGATACATAAACCGCGTCGGCATTTTCACCGCTGTCGGTTATAGGCACAACAAAAACCGTGTTCATAAGTGCGGGAATCATATACGGCATAAAGCCCTTTTTGTTATCGTTGTTAATTTCGGCAGCTTCAAGAATTTGAAGAAGTGTAAGCGGCTTTTCACTCTCGAAATATTCTTCAATACTAAATGTGTTTTCCTTTTTTTCTTCATCCTCGGAAACATCTGCATTTTCAAGGCTGATTTCTTCTTCCGCAAGCTCTTCGGCAGACTCTTTTGCTCCTTTTTTAGCCTTCTTTTCTTTTTTCTTTCGCTTTTTGTCCTTCTTCGCCCTTTCTTTTTTGACGGGCTTTTCCTTGATTTGTTCAGGCTCGGAAGCTATTATTTGCTCGCTGTCCTGCGCCTTTTCTTCATTCTCGGCGCTTTCGAGCTGTTCCTCCCTTTCGGCTCCTTCCTGCTCTTTTTGGCTTTCCTCGGCTGTTAAATGCGCCTGCTCTTTCTCGAGCTTAATTTCGTTTTCCCGAGCAATGTCCGCTTCATCCTCGAAAGGCGTTTCTTCCTCGGCGAACATTTCAGTCTCCATCGCCTGCGCTTCTGCCAAAACGGGCTCATCTTGAGCAGCGGCTTCCTTTGTTTGCTCGTCAAGCCGAGCCTCGTCCGCCTCTTTCGCTTCTTCGCTCTCGGCAGTTTTTTTCGCTTTTGATTCGCTTTTTTTCTCTTTCTTTAATTGTTTTCTCTTGCGTCTTTTCTCAAAAAAGCCTTCCTTTTTCGGTCTTTCCTCTTCGGCAGCCTCAGCTTTTGCGTTTTCGGGCTGTTTTTCATTTTCTGCCTCCTCGGCTTCGCCTTCGTCGACAGAAGCCTCGCTTTCGGGCAGATCTTTATCGCTTTCCCCCTCATCCTCGGCAGTATGCTGCGTTTCATCGGGTTCATCATCAAAAGGATTTTCAAAAATTTCCTCAAGCTCCTGCTCCGAGAACAAGTCCAAAGGCATAGCGGCAGCGAGAGCCTCGCTCTCCTGCGCGCTTATTTCTTCATCTGCCTCCTCTGAGTCAGTCTCGGTTTCTGCTTTTTCGGCTGCTTCTTCCCGAGTTTCTTCCGATATTTCCTCGGCTTCCTCCAACTGTACCGCAAGCTTTTCTTCCTCTTCCTGCTCGGCTTGTACTTCCTCGGAGACAGGCTCTTCAACTGATTCCGCTTCCTGTTGCTCCGCTTCATTTTCAACGCTTTGAGCCGTCGGTTGCACCTCACCTTTAAACTCTGCTTGCGAATCATTGTCCTCAGCGTCGTTGCCTTCAATTGCTATTTCATCAGCCGCCTGTTCGGGCGAGGTGAGTGAAGCGTTGTTAAAAGTGACCGTTTCCAAAGCGTCAAACAGCACCGGAATATATGAACTGTTCGCACAGGGCACGGACTTGCCTTTTTTCCAATAAAAAGCCATAAACTCATATTTTTCATCGTTTGTCAGAGCCATCGAAATGCCTTTTTTCCTCTTTAGCTGATGGTCTGCCGGCATAAACATTGATATGTATTCAAGCTCATTTTCGCCTATTTTTCTGTCCGCAAGCTCAAGCGACTCGTCTTTTGCCCTGCGATCCCTGCCAAGCAAAAGCTCATTGAGCGAGAATTCCGAAAGCGCATAAGCAATAAACGGAATATGCCCCTGTGTTTTTTTCTTTACAAAAAGCACTCTTGTTTCGCTTCCGACTTTTCTTAAATAAACACACTTTTCTTTGCCTTCGTCTGTCTTTTTTATGTAGTAAGCGTCAACATCCACTTCGGAAACATTGCTCCTGATAGCCGACACCGTGCCGACTTTGGGACGCTCGGTGCCGAGTGTGATAAAATCCTCTTTTATCACACCGCTTTTGCTTTCTATCCTGACCGCCTTTTTCGGCGCTTTAACTTTTTCATTTAAAGGCTTCATTTTAATTTCCTTTCAAATAAAACATTATAATCCTTTTTTACAAGTTGAATTTTAACATATAGCAATACATATGTCAAATGTTTATACTACTTAATAGGATAAATGAAGCAACCGCGGTAATACCGCGGTTTTAACTGCCATTAATCGTTGTTGTTGTTTTGATTGAGCGCCGAAAGCGGGTCAACCGCCTCGTCCTTAACAAGCACTTCGATGTGAATATGCGGCTCGTCTTTTTGCTCGCATGGCACAGTATCGGCTAATCCTACTTTGTCGCCTTTTTTTAAAATATCGCCCTTGCTCACTATTCCTTCACTGCTCAGCGCAGAATATTTAACAACCATTCCGCCGTGGTCTATAACAACCGTGTTTCCCCAAAATGCGTCCGAATAAACATCCAAAACCTTGCCGGAATTTACGGCTTTCACTGCGTCGCCCTTCTTTGCGGCGATGTCTATTCCGTTGTGAACTCGGTAATCGCCCATGGTTTTACTCTCAACGAGGCTTCCCGCGGAATAATCCTTGATTATTTTACCGTCGGCAGGCATAATCCAATCGCCCTTAAAGGCTTGATTTTTCTCATACTCGGCGGTATGCTTTTGGGTAGTCGTTTGAGCTTTCGCGGTTGTGTTTTGCACCGCGGTGGTAATATCGTCCGTTAAATCGGCGATTATGTTGGTTCCCTGAGAAATAGTGTTGGTCGTGCTAAGCAGTTTATTTGACCTGTTGACAGCCCAAATGCTTATGCTGAGCACCGCAATAAGGCTTAACATAATCGGATAAAACGCCTTTGAATTTAAAAATCTTCTGTATAAATTAGTCTCGGTTTTTTCTTGCTCCATATTTACCATCCTTTCAAAAGTAGTTTTGGTAAAATGGGGAAAAATATTCAATATTTATAAATTATTCACATTTTGTACATTCATTTTTAAAAAATCGGGTATATATTATATTTGTGCTTGAGAGAAATCTCAAGTATCCTCCTAAAGTTTCTTGTTGAAACGAAATCCCCCTCATACATTTATAACCAAACGAAAGACCGCCGGCAAAACCGACGGTCTTTTCGTATATTTTAGAATATTTTGTTTTAAGATTGATAAAAAACGAGATGGAATTTGCCGTTCTGTGCGCTCCCGTTTTTTTCTCAACCTTTTTACATTTTATTTCATTAAATCCTGCATATCTTCAACTATGCCCGAAATTGCCTTGGCTGCTTTCTTTGCGCCTTTTTTAAATTTCGGATTTGATGAAAACATATATGTTCCGAGCACGCCGAGCGAAGCGCCTGCCGCCATACCTGCGCCCAGCGCTCCGACCGCCTTTTTAGTTGCTTTTCTCATTTTCTTACCTCCAAATAATTATTTGCACTATTATTTTTTGAAAAACATTTGAAATTATCAATGTAATTATTTTACTGTGTTGACAAATTTTGATGTGAGGAATATAATTGTAATAATGTTTTTTTATAAAAAAGTATATAAGGGGTAAAGAAAATGTATAATATCTTAACTTTAAACAAAATTTCACCTGTCGGACTCAATAAGTTTGACAGCGCTAAATACACCTGCGGCGAATGTGAAAAGCCGGACGCTGTTATTGTCCGCTCCGCTTCAATGCACGATATGGATATTCCCGAAAGCGTTATCGGTATCGCAAGAGCGGGCGCAGGCACAAACAATATTCCGATTGACAAGTGCTCCGAGCAGGGCATAGTTGTATTCAACACACCCGGCGCAAACGCAAATGCGGTTAAAGAGCTTGTTATCTGCGGACTGTTCTTATCCTCAAGAGCAATCATCAAAGGCGCTAATTGGGCGCAAACTCTCAAGGGCAAGGGCGACGAAGTAGGCAAGCTTGTTGAAAAAGGAAAGAGCCAATTTGCAGGCAACGAAATTATGGGCAAAACCTTAGGTCTTATCGGTCTTGGCGCAATCGGCAGGAAGGTTGCCGAAAGCGCGGCGGCGCTCGGAATGAAAGTTATAGGCTACGACCAATTTCTTCCCGCCGGCACAGAAATTGCAGGCACGGAGATTGTTGACGATATTGAAAAAATCTGGGCTGAAAGCGATTATATTTCTCTCCACCTTCCGCTTAACGACTCAACAAAAGGCATGATTAACGCCGATGTTTTCGCTAAATGCAAGGACGGTGTTAAGCTTCTCAACTTCGCAAGAGGCGGAATAGTTGACTCTGCAAGCCTTATCTCGGCTCTTGAAAGCGGCAAGGTTTCTTCTTATGTTATCGACTTCCCCGATGACAGCATTTTGGGTGTTGACGGCGTTATCGCTATTCCTCACCTCGGTGCTTCAAGCGCGGAAAGCGAGGAAAACTGCGCTGCCATGGCTGCCGAGCAGCTTATTGATTTAATTGAAACAGGTTCAATCAAAAACAGCGTTAATCTTCCCGCCGTTAAGCTTGAAAAGGGAACAAAAACCTGCGTGTTCTGCAAAGAAAGCGCGGCTGACAGCGTTAAGGCTCTCGGCAAGGTTCTCGGCGAAGGCGCAAAGAACGCTTATGCTTACATAGCGCTTGAGGGCGAGGTTGAAGTCGCAGGCGAAGGAATAATCAGAACAAGGGTTATTAAATAGTGAAGGATAAAAAGAAAGGCATAATTATAGCGCTTGCCGCATTTTGTCTTGCAGCGGCTATTGCATGCGCAGTAGGTGCGGTGATTGTTAAAAAAGGTGCAGACAGCGCGAAAACTTTTCAATTTACCACCTTGCCGGACGGTACGGATATAAGCGACATAGAAGGCGTATATAACTCCGTAAAATCCGCTTCGGTTAAAGGTGCTCCCGACACTTTTATAAAAGCGGCGTACATTAAAAAGGTTGACAGCGGAATATCGGAATTTAATCTGATTAAAACTTATGACGCTTTCAGGCTGTATGATGTCGTAAGCGACGATGCAGGAGTGATACTGTGCGTTTATTCGGGCGGCGACAAAGCGATTATAACATCGCGTGATGCGTATAAAACCGCTAAGCAGCGAGCAAAACTTATCAGCGGTGCTATTGAAAGGCTTGATAAAAACTATGAAATGCTTTTAAAGCAAGCAAATATGGATAATGTAAAACCCGAAAATATCCTTTATTAAGAACATAACATAAGAAAATGCAGAGGGCTTTCCTCTGCATTTTTTACTATGAATTAATATTCGATTTTAAAATAGTCTAAATACTTTTTAAATCTGTCTTGCGCCGTCAAACAAGTGTCGGTAAGATATCCCTTTTCTCTGTCCCATTCTTTTAAGCCGCGGTAATAAAACATTTTTAAATCATCGCCGATAATAAAGGGCACGGTGTTATATTTCAAGCACTCTTTAAAAAGAAGCAGCCTGCCCACTCTGCCGTTACCGTCCTGAAAGGGATGTATTCGCTCAAACTTCACATGAAAATCGAGCAAATCCTCAAATGTTTTCTCCGTATTGCCGTTATACCGTTCTAAAAGTTTGCATATTTCCTCGGCGACTTTTTCAGGCGCAGTCGTTTCTCTTCCGCACACCTCATTGGGAAAGCGTTTGTATTCGCCAACATTAAACCATTCTTTACGGCTGTCGTCTGTGCCGGACTTAAGCATAAAATGCAATTCTTTTATTAATGATTCACTAACAGGTTTTGATATGCAATCAATAATTTTATCGACACAACGAAAATGATTGAGCGTTTCAACAATATCATCAACATTCACACTTTCATCTGTGATACCTATCGTGTTGGTTTCATAAATATAACGCGTTTGTTCATGTGTTAAACGGCTGCCTTCAATATGATTCGAGTTATAGGTTAGTTCAATTTGGACTTTGTGGTAAATACCGCCTTTTAATTTTGCCGACTTTTCTTTTTTTAAACGCGAAGCAAGGCTGTTTTCTTTTACATTTTTGCGAACAGGCTTCTCGCTTCCTTCGGGAATATGCCAAATTTTTCCAATGAGTTTTGCGCCTTCAATTCTGCCTTCGGCGCAGTAATTTCGCACGCTTCTGTCAGATATTCCCCATAGCTCGGCTATTTGTGAAGATGTTAAATAATTCATAATATCACCAATAATAGTATATCATTTTATCGGCAAAAAATCAAGGAAAAATGCAGAAAATTAAGCGGATTTTTGCCGATAAATTTTGCGGATTTAAGGCAATAAACCGTATATTTACAAGGAAATTTACACTTTTTCCAAATTTTTTATCGGCAAAAAATGATAAAATCAGCAAAAAAATTTAAATGTTTTTTGCCGATAGATTTCCTTATTGGTTTTTCACAACATACAGCAAAAATGCAGAGGAATTCCCTCTGCATTTTCGCATTCTAAGCTTAATTTTAGCGGTAGTATGAAATCATACTTGCCGTTTTTAAAATTTAACCTTGTCGGCAATATAGGCGTTGAGCTCCGCTATCGGAATTCTAACCTGCTCCATGCTGTCCCTATCTCTTACCGTTACGCACTTATCCTCAAGCGAATCAAAGTCGAAGGTTACGCAGAACGGTGTGCCGATTTCATCCTGACGGCGGTATCTCTTACCTATTGAGCCCGCGTCGTCATAATCTGTATTAAAGTCCTTGGCAAGCATATCGTAAACCTCTCCCGCCTGCTCGTTCAGTTTCTTTGAAAGCGGAAGCACGCAAGCCTTGAAGGGAGCGAGGGTAGGATGAAGTCGCATAACTGTTCTTACATCATTTTTCTCCTCGTCAATAACTTCTTCGTCATACGCTTCGGTAACGATTGCAAGGAAAAGCCTTTCAACGCCGAGCGAAGGCTCGATAACATAAGGCACATACTTCTCGCCCGTAGTCTGGTCAAAGTATTCAAGGCTCTTGCCGCTCGTTTCAATGTGTCTGCCGAGGTCATAGTCGGTTCTGTCGGCAATACCCCAAAGCTCGCCCCAGCCGAAGGGGAAAAGATACTCAAAGTCGGTAGTCGCCTTGGAATAGAACGCAAGCTCTTCTTTTGCATGGTCGCGAAGCCTGAGGTGTTCTTTATCAATGTTAAGTGAATAGAGCCAGTCACGGCAGAATGAACGCCAATAATCGAACCATTCAAGGTCCGTGCCGGGTTTGCAGAAGAATTCAAGCTCCATCTGCTCAAATTCTCTTACTCTGAATATAAATTTTCCGGGAGTGATTTCGTTTCTGAAGGATTTACCCACCTGAGCGATACCGAAGGGAATCTTCTTTCTGGTGGTGCGCTGAACATTTGCAAAGTTTACAAAAATGCCCTGCGCGGTCTCGGGGCGAAGATAAATTTCGCTCTTCGTGTTTTCCGTAACGCCCTGGAAAGTCTTAAACATAAGGTTAAACTGCCTTATATCGGTGAAGTTGTGCGCTCCGCAATCGGGGCAGGGAATATTTTTCTCCTTGATGTAGTCCATCATCTGTTCATTAGACCAGCCCGCAACGCTCGTACCGTCAAACGCTTCAATGAGGTCGTCCGCCCTGTGCCTTGTTTTACACTCGCAACAGTCCATAAGCGGGTCGGAAAAACCGCCGAGGTGTCCCGAAGCCACCCAAGTTTGCGGATTCATAAGAATAGCGCTGTCAAGCCCTACATTGAGCTTATTCTCCTGAATAAACTTTTTCCTCCACGCCTTTTTGATGTTTTCCTTAAGCTCAACGCCGAGCGGACCGAAATCCCATGTGTTTGAAAGTCCGCCGTAAATCTCGCTGCCGGGATATACAAAGCCTCTGTTTTTGCACAGAGCGACAATTTTATCAAAGGTTTTTTCTTCAAATTTCATTTTTTAACCTCGCTATTAATTTAAAATTTACTATAATAATATATATTAAATTACATATAAAGTCAATAAATATAAGAAGTTTAATAATTTTTACTTTACATATTTTTGTAGTGTGGTACAATTATATACTAAGGAGAAGAAAAATGGAAACACTTAAAAAGTATTTAAAACGATATTTTGTTGACGGTATGTCCGCT
>CADBNM010000139.1 GCA_902796055.1 Oscillospiraceae bacterium | reverse complement strand
TTTAAATAGGGAATTTGAAAGAGGCAAAATAAGGCTGCCTAAGGATATCAGCACAAAGTGATACATGCCGAACAGAATATACTGCCAGCCTGCTCCGTGCCAAATACCGTTACAAAGCCATACGCAAAAGAAAGCGATTATGCTCGCAGGTAAAGGACCGTAATTTCTGCCTATTTTCTTTCTTGCCTTTCTCGTCAGTTTTTTCATCGGTTTTCCCATAGTTACGGGATAAAAAATATAATCCCTGAACCATGTGCCGAGTGTAATATGCCAACGCTGCCAAAACTCTGAAATGCTCTTGGAGAAGAAAGGCTGTCTGAAGTTTTCGGGCAGAGTTATTCCAAACATTTCGCCTACGCCGATAACAACATCCATTGTGCCCGAAAATTCGGCGTACAGTTCCAAAGTGTATAAAAGCGCGCCGAGCGCAATTATGCCGCCGTCAAAATCATACGCTTTATAATCCTTAAAAATGGTGGTGACTATAATATTAAGCCTATCGGCAATTACAACCTTCTTTAAAATGCCGAAAGCGATTCGTTGCGCGCCGAAAGAAATATTGTGATAATGCAATCTTTCCCCTGAACACAGCGCCTGCGCCGTATCCGAATATCGGCAAATAGGTCCTTCCATTGCCGCAGGGAAAAAGGACATAAATAACGCCACTCTAATCGGATTTTTATCCGCATGTATTCTTTCTTTATATACATCGCATAAATAAGAAACCGCCTGCAGCGAATAAAAGGAAATTCCTATAGGCGCTGCCAAACGAGAAACATCGGCAGTAAAGTTCAAGTGAAGCGCCGATGAAAGCAGATTTACATTTGTTAAGAAAAACCAAGAGTATTTCAAAACAGCCAAAATACCGACATTTACCACTATCGCCAAAGCTAAAACAGCACCCTGCTGCCTTGCATTTTCCTTTTTTATTTGCTTTTTCTTATCTATACCGTCGGCACCTGCCAACAAGCGTGTTTTGCGTTCCTTTAAGCGTTCCAACCATAATCCTGCTCCATAGATACTTACGGTTGAAAACAACAAATACCCCATTAAAAACTCGCTCATAAACCAAAAGAAAACATAGTTTGTCAATAGCAGCACAAAAGGTCTGCATTTTTTCGGAAACAGCGAATAAAGCAGTAAAGCCGCAGGAAGGAAAACCGCCAAAAACGGCAGAGATATGTATGAATTCATTTTCATATGATTCAGATACCCTCTTGCTGTAACCTTTGTATCATTGCCCAAAGAGCCTGCGCCGAATTAAAGTTTTCCGCTTTTATTTCCACTGTAGGAATTGTAATGTCAAATGCATCTTCCATTTCCGCTACAAGTGAAATAATCTGCAAAGAACCTAAGATATGATCATCAATCAAAGTGGTGCAGCTTTCATAGTCCGCATCAGGTTGAATATCTTCCAAGATTTCAATTAATTCGTTCATTTTAACCCTCCAAATAACTATGATTTAAGTGATATATTTCTTTATGCTTTCTTAAAACATTAACCGAACCGCCTGAAACGCACATCAGTACCGCAGGCAAGTCCCGACTAAGGAAAAGAGAGATTCCTTCCATAGGACAATATGCGCCCGTGTTTTTGAAAACAAATAAATCTCCGAGACGCAAGTCGGACAAAGCAACATCCTTGACCAAAATATCATTGGTCGTACAAAGGCTGCCGCAAATATTCCAATGCTTAACATCGTTTTCACGGGCGGGAATATGTTGCATAAACGGGTGCTTCATCGCCATCATCTGCCCGTAATAAGCAAGATGATTTATGCCACCGTCGACAATAGCGTAATTACCCGTTGCGTTTTGCTTTATATCCACGGCTTTTGTAACAAAGCAGCCGCAAGAAGCGACAAGGCTTCTGCCTATTTCCAATGTTATACGACCGGAATATTCCATTGACTCAAGTACAGAGCAAAATTCCGATAAAAATGCGGCTTCGTCCCACTCTTCCCCTTCAAAATAGCTGACGGGAAAGCCTGTGCCGTATTCCAGTTCTGCGGTTGTAAAGGCGTATTTTGTTTTAAGCTCTTTAATAAAACAATCTAAATAAGAAAGTTCTCTTTTATATTTTTTTATTGATTTTTTTTGAGTTCCCGAAAAGTATTGAATTCCGCATATTTCAATACAATCGAACCCGTTTTGAGTTTGTATAATATTTTCGATTTCCTCTTGATTTAAACCGAATTGGTTGCCGCTTGTAAGACGAAGCAAAACCTTTATTTTTTCGCCCGCTTCAAGAGCAGCGCTTTTTAACAACTCCAACTGTGAAATGCTTTCGACAGTATAATAGCCTGCCGAGCCGTGCGATAGCACACTTTTTTTGATGACGTCCGGAGTCTTATACACGCCTGAAATTACAAGTTTTTCGTAAGGTATTTTTTGATTTATGCAAATCGCAAGTTCCCCGGGTGAACAAACCTCGAATCGCTCCACAAGTCCCGACATATAAGGGGTAAGAAAAGTATTTGCCTTAACGGCGTAACACAGAGAAACGGCGTCGGGCAAAAAAGACTTCAAATACAAAATGCGCTTTTTTAACACATCCTCTTCAAACAAATAAAAAGGAGTTGCATATTGCTCCGAGAGAGCCTTAATATCTTCTGCTTTCATTAGCCTGTCACTTCCTTTTTTAATGCGCTTCTGTCAATTTTTCCGTTTTTGGTCATAGGCAATTCATCTCTTTTTCTCAATGCGCCCGGAATCATAAACAGCGGCAATTCTTCCTTTAAAGTCTGAAATAACTCGCGCTTTTCCATATTGCCTTTATAAAAAGCATAGAGTTTGCTTTTCCTTTCATCAAAAACGCAACAGCACCTTTCAATGCCCTCTACATCATAAATAGCCGATTCAATCTCTTCAAGCTCAATGCGGTGACCTAAATGCTTGATTTGGAAATCTTTTCTGCCGCTAAAATAAAGATTGCCGTCTTCATCATAATATCCCAAATCACCGGTGCGGTACATTCTCTCGCCATAATCGGCATTGAGCGGGTTTTGCGCAAAGCTTTTTAGTGTTTGTTCTTCATTGCGGTAATATCCCGAAGATAAAGACGCGCCGCAAACGCATATTTCTCCCGGCACATTTGCCGCAAGGATTTCATTATCGTTTTTATCGAGCAGGAAAACTCTTTTATCATCAAACGGCTTGCCTATAGGTAACGGCTGTCTGATTTGCTTATTATCAATTATGTAATAAGTGCAATTACAAGTAATTTCCGTCGGACCGTACAGATTAACGAACATACACTCGGGAAGCTTTTCGCACCATTGTAAAAGGTGCTTTACGGGCATAACCTCACCGCTGAAAAGTATCTTTTTAACCGTTTCGGGAGTTTTATAGTCCAAAGTATGAAATGTCGTTAACAAACACAGCGCGGAAACTGCCCAAATCATTACGCTCGTTTGCTTTTCGCACAAGTAATCCGCCAAGAGCGTAGGATTAGAAAACATTTGCCTGGGTATAATTGCGACGGTGGCTCCTATGCTGAGCGAAGTATAAATATCCTTAACGGAAACATCAAAATCAAACGGAGCCTGATTAGCAAAAACATCTTCTTCGGAGAATGAAAAAGTTTGCTCAAAAGTATTGATAAAGCCTATAACCGCTTTATGAGATATTACCACTCCTTTTGGGGTTCCCGTGGAACCGGAGGTGAATAAAATATACAGCGGGTCGGTATCAAGCTGCCTGTTTCTGATTTGAAGCAACTTGCTCTTCGGCGCTTCTGCATTTTTCAATTCTTCTATGCAATAAGCGTCGTCACACCACTGTTTAACAAACGGCAAATGCTCTTCATCCGTAATCACGGCAAGAGGTTGTAATGTTTCATATATCTTCAGTATTCGGCTTTTGGGCATTTGCGTATCAATAATCGTATAACAGTTGCCGCTGTATACGACCGCAAGCATTGCAATAACTGCGTCTATACCCTTATCTAAAAAAACAACTATAGGTTTATTTCGCTCGCCTTTTTCTGTAAAAGCGGCGCTTGCGCGCTGAGCCTTTTCAAGCAACACGGCATAAGAGACCGAGTCGTTTTCACATATCAGCGCAGTTTTATTTGGAAAATTATTTGCAGAGTTTTCCAACCACTCTAAAACATTCTTCATAGTTTTTTCCTGAGTATGGCGTTGTGCCTTACACTCTTTTATTCAAACATATCCTCAATTTCTTTAATCGGACCTACGGCATAATCGGGCAGCACATAGGACTCCTTTTCACCTTTTAATATGGCATTAAAAAGCACGGGTTTTAAGAGATTTGAGCCTTGGAAGCGGGAAATAAGTTCGCAAAGCATTTCCCTTTTAGGCGGGTTTTCTTTTCTATTGATTTCGCTAAGCGTGACTTTCAGTTTATCGCCGCTTTTCAGGGTGATATTAAGGCATACGCAGCCGGCGTTTTCGCATAATTCGGCTTTGACCCTCTTGCCGTTTTTGAAAGCTCTCACAGCCTTTGCACTTTCAACATCCTTAAACCTCAAGGTATATGTGCGCTCGGCGGGGATGAGCGATAAATCGCCCTCGGGAGCGTTTATATAAAACGATAAATCGCTTGCTTTTTCTTCCAGAGCAAAGCTTGTTGTAACAAACGCACCGTTTTTATAGTTCTCGCTCTCGCCGTCATCCTCATAAAGTGTAAATTCACCGTTGCCCGAATACAGCCAAAGCTCCGCTTTTTCGGGATTTTGCCAAGAGTTTGATTTGCCGTCCAAATTCAGCGGAATAATCGCACCCTCACCCGCAAGCACGGGGATAGACGACATATCGCGGTACATAGTATAAGTTTTTCCGCCCTTATATACCCTGCCTGTAAAAATATCGGTATATCTGCCCTTGGGAAGCCATACCTTTGCGCCTGCAAGCAGACTCTTTTTATTTCTCGGCTCGGTTATCGGAGCGACAATAAGTTCGGAGCCGAAATAAAATTCATTCGGTGCCTTATAAGCTTCCGAGCACGACGGATAGTGATAATACATAGGCTCAACAAGCGCCCTGCCCTCAGTAGCCGTGCGATAATTCATAGTGTAAATATACGGCAAAAGCTTATGGCGAAAACGCAGTGCGTTTGTAGCGTTACGCCTTGCTTCGTCGGAATACTTCCAGACTTCTTTGCCCATAAACTCGTTATTCGAGGAGTGCAGGCGCATTATCGGGCTGAACACGCCGTACTGCACCCAGCGGGTGTAAAGTTCATCGTCGTTTGTGCCCTTCATATGCCCGCCGATATCGTGGCTCCACCAGGTGTAGCCGATATTTGAAGCGGTTGAAGTGAAATAAGGCTGGAAGTTAAGAGCGTCCCAACAAATGACGGTGTCGCCCGAAAAGCCGAGCGGATAACGGTGCGAGCCTGCACCCGCAAAGCGCGAGAGTATAAGTCCGCGCTTGCCGTTTCTGCCGTTATCAAGCAAATGATAATGATTGAGCGCCCAAAGCGGGTCAAGCCCGGGGGTCTTGGTTTTTGTGCCCTGCTGCCAGTCAAGCCACCAAAAATCAACGCCGTCCTTTTCGTAGCCGTGATGAAGGAATTTAAAATATCCCTCAACAAATTTAGGGTCGGTAATATCGAAGGGAATTTTTTGTCCCGACTCTTTATCAATGCCCATAAAATCGGCAAATTCACCGTACATATCCTCAAAAAATCTCACGCCCGTTGCAGGGTGCAAATTAAGAGTTGTTTTAAGCCCCATTTTTTTGAGTTCTTTTAAGAAAGCTTTGTAATCGGGAAACAAATCGGTGTTCCAAGAGTAACCCGTCCAACCCGAATCAATTATGTAATCGAATATAAACTCCTTGCGGTTGTCCTCTTCGGCTTTAGTGTTTCTCGCCTGCTTGCCGAATTTCTTTGCAACATGAGTCCAATGCCAATCCATATCGACGGTTGCAACGGTAATCGGTATTTCCTCTTGTTTAAAGCGACGACAAAGAGATAAATATTCCTCTTGCGTATACGCCTTGTATCTGCTCCACCAATTGCCGAGCGCAAAGCGGGGAATAAGCGGAGTAGAGCCCGCTATTTTATAAAAATCCTGCACGGCTTTGATGTATTCCTCGCCGTAAAGGAAGTAATATTTATCGTTTTCGTTCGTTTCGCGTGGCAGAACGCGTCCGTCCTCGCAAAGCACAAGAGAAGCGGAGTCATCAAGCACCGCCGCGCCCGAACGGGAAATAACGCCCTCGCCGAGCTTTACCGCACCTGCCGCCTTATCAAGCGTTCTTACAGTGCCGCCGAGATTGCCTTTATGAAAATCGCTTACAACGCCAACGCTTTTAAACTCGCCGCCATTATCCCGAAACGCCATTTTCGCCTGCAGCGCTTCGCCGTTTTCAAGCGATATAATAAGCCTTGCTTTTTTTGTGTTTATGCAAAGCATATTGTCTTTAACATCGCTCTTAAAAGCAACCTCGCCCAAATTTCTGTAAAGAATCGACTGCGTGGGGCTGTCGCAAAAGCTGCCGTCCTCGGAACAT
>CADBNM010000138.1 GCA_902796055.1 Oscillospiraceae bacterium | reverse complement strand
GTGCAATATAACTTGTGCGATAGCACAAATATCACTTGCGATTGCGCAAATATAACTCGAAAAGGCGCAGCCTTTTCCCGTAGGGCGCAGCCACCGGATGTGCCGCTAAAAAGTTTCCTTTTGGAAACTTTTTATGCCGACCCTCGTAATACGAGGGTAGAAATGAGGGAGTTCACTTTTATGAACACCTCGGAGCGATGAAGGGTATCACTCCCTACAAGCGCCCCGATATCGAATTGCATAGGCAATATATCATTTTATTTGCCTTTGGCGAATTTCATTGAAAAATACCTTGCAATTTTCTATTCTTCTTGTGCGTTTGCTAAAAACGCCTTTGTTTTTTCGCTCTGCGGGTTATCAAAAACCTCTTCGGGCGTTCCCATTTCTTCGATTACGCCCTGAGCAATAAACATAACCTTGTCCGAAACATTCTTTGCAAAGCCCATTTCGTGGGTTACGACAACCATCGTTGTGTCGCTGTCTTTGAGTCCCTTAATAACCTTTAAAACCTCGCCCGTGAGCTCGGGGTCGAGCGCCGAGGTCGGTTCGTCAAAGCAAAGGATATCGGGCTTCATCGCAAGCGCTCTTGCAATCGCCACGCGCTGCTGCTGTCCGCCCGAAAGCTGGCAGGGATAATGGTCGGCGTGGTCGGCAAGGTCTACCCTTTTCAAAAGTGCGTCCGCCTGTTTTTCAATTTCCTCCTTGCTGTCGCGTCCCATCAGCTTGGGAGCGAGCATGATGTTTTCTTTCGCCGTGTACTGCGGAAAGAGATTAAACTGTTGAAAAACAAGTCCGAAGTGAAGTCTTTTAAGGCGGATTTCCTTTTCGTTGTTCTTTGATTTTTGCGAACCGTCGAATATCGTTTCGCCGTTAACGGTAATAGTGCCTTCTTCGGCGAATTCAAGCGAATTCAAGCACCTTAAAAGCGTCGTTTTGCCGCCTCCGGATGTGCCTATGATTGAAAGTACTTCGCCTTTTTCAAGCGAAAAGCTTATGCCCTTTAAAACCTTCTTTGAGCCGAAGGATTTTTTTAAATCTTTAACCTCTAAAATTGCCATATTCTCAATTCCCCCTTACGATTTAAAATAGTCTAACTTCTTTTCGAGGAAGTTGAAAAGAACGGTCAATATGCCCGAGAACAGCAAATAGAATACCGCAGTGTAGAACAGCGGCCAGATAATGCCGTCGGTTTTGATGTAGTTCTGCGCCACGAAAATAATTTCGTAAACTGCAATAATTCTCGCAAGCGAGGTGTCTTTGACGAGCGTGATAATCTCGTTTGACATCGGGGCGATAATTCTCTTTATAACCTGCAAAAGCACTACCTTGAAAAAGATTTGGCTTTTGGTCATACCGAGCACCTGACCCGCCTCGTACTGTCCCTGAGAAATGGATTCTATTCCGCCTCTGTATATTACCGAGAAATAGCAGGCGTAGTTTATAACAAAGGCGATGAGTACCGCGTTAAATCTCTCCAACAGGTCGCCGCCCCAGATAAGACCGGGACCGTAGTATACGATAATGAGCTGGAGCATAAGCGGCGTGCCTCTTATAACCCAAACAAAGGCGTTTGTTACGGCTTTGAGCGGCTTGAATTTGCTCATAAGCCCGAAAGATATAATAAGCCCTAAGGGAATGGCGAAAAGCAGCGTCATTCCAAAGAGCTTTAAGGTCATTAAAAATCCGTTTACAAACAAATCGCCTGTAACCGATAAAAGTGTAGTTTCCATAATAATCCTTTAATAAAATTCGATTATCCGCACGCGGTGCGGATTTCATCACGAAGTGTTATTTCATTCGCCTTTGGCGAATTTAATTGAAAAAATCCTGCTTTTTTCAACACTAACGGCGGTCAGATTTCTCCAACCGCCGCGGTCTATGGTTTAAGTGTTAATTAGTCGGCAAGAGCGATTTTATATTTTTCCGCGAGCTTACCGAGAGTACCGTCCTGAGTGAACTCGGTGATGTACTTGTTAAGCATATCGGTGAGGTCGGAGCCTTGGCGGCAGCCGATACCGTATTCTTCTTTGGTAAGTGAAACTGCGCTTGCGAGGTCTGCATAAGAGGTGCCTTCGCCTGTCATGGTGTCAGCCATAGTGCTGTCGATGATGCAAGCGTCAACAGAGCCTGATTTAACCTCTAAAAGAGCGTTTGTCTGGTTTGAAACCTCGGTGAATTTAAGCTTGTTGTCCTCAGCGGCGGTTTTGCCTGCAGAGCCAACTTCAACAGCGAATTTAAGAGATTTCAAAGAATCAACGGTGCTGTATTGTGCAGCCTTGTCTGCAGCCATAACAACAACCTGCTCATTCTTGGCGTAAGCGTTTGTGCAGTTAGTGTTCTTTTGAACTTCCTCGGTGATTGTCATACCGTTCCAAATGCAGTCGATTGACTTTGTTTTAAGCTCGAGGAACTTGTTGTCCCAGTCAATTTCAACAAATTCAACCTTAACGCCTAACTTTTCGCCGACAAGGCGGGCAAACTCAGCGTCAAAGCCTGTCCATTCGCCGTTTTTGTCCTTGTAGTCCATCGGTGCATAGTCTGTAATACCCACGGTAAGAACGCCCTTGTCCTTAATGTAGGCGAGATCGGAATCCGATTTTTTCGCGCCGCAGGCAGCGAAAGAAATAAGCATAATTCCTGCGAGCAAGATAGCAATAATTTTTTTCATAGTTTTCTCCTTTTGCGCCCCTCATAAATATAATAATAATAGATGCAAGTATATTAGAGGGCGACGGTTTCTTAGTGCCTACATTATACTTTATTAAGGTAAAGTTGTAAAGCGATAAATTATAAAATAATAAAAATTTGGCATTTTTACCATTTTTTGCAACTCTAAACCGCATGTTTTTATGGAATTTAACAGTAAAATTGTTTTAATCATTTTTTAATTTTTATATAAATATTAAAACCTTTTATTGACTTTTAATTACTTTAATATTATAATGATAATGGATATTTAGAATACTTGGTTAGTTAATTCGATGTATTTTATTTTTAGGAAAGGAATTATTATGAAAAAGCAACTTAAAAAAGTTTTGTCATTAGCTTTGACAGTAGTAATGCTCGTATCGTGCTGGGTGTTTACGGCACCCAAGGCAGACGCGGCATACAGCGGAGTGAGCGCAGGCACAAACTATAATGTTAAAATTTATTCTAATTGCTCTGACGATTGCGAAAATAGCAGAAAAGAATGTTTTGAGTTTATTATTTATTACAAGCCTACTAACGGTACCGGCACAGAAACCAGCACCACATTGGATATAGGCAGCAGTTATACCAGCACCGGTGATAAGACTCATTCCAAAACAGTTTCCGGTTTCCCGACAAAAATAACTTTGCACTTAAACACAAAGTTTAATTGGGGCTGGGGTTCTGTAAAAGCCAAGATTACAAAAGTTGAAGTTAACGGTGTAAATATCAGTTTCCCTGCTACCGAGTGTTCAAGTTCAACAGGCGATAACAGCAAGACAGGCGATGTTCCGTCAAGTTCATTCCCTAAAGCAAGCGCTATGGAAGGCTTATCGGTTTCAAGTGGCACTATTTCCAGTGACAGTACCACATTCACCGTAACCGGTCCCACAGCGGTAAAAGACCAATACGGTGTTGTTATTGCAAGCGCAAAAACAACTGAGAGTTGGGGTGTGAATGCTTACAAAGCCACAAATGCAAACGGTTCTAATTTAACTTCGGATGTTTCGGTAGGGGCTAATTCCGTAAGCGCGGTAAGCACCGGTTTCAAGGCTCAGGGTTATCAGACTCACTATCTGAAGATATATTGTCAGTCGTCATTTAACAGCGGTACGGCAACGGGCTATGCGGATTGCACCTTAACTTATCCACAGTATACTGCAACTTATAAGTATAAAACAACAAATACTTCAAACCTTGCAAGTCCCACCGATAACACTTGCACAGCGTCCGATTCTTATAAAGCATATTACGGTGACACGGCAGGCAAACCTTCATCGGTTCCGACAACGTCTTATTATACAGACGCAAAGCACTGGGCGGGCGGAACTTACACAGCACCTGTTTTGAAATCAAATCAGACTGTTTGGCCCTCTTATTCAACTGACGGTGTTTCTCATACAAATACAAGCAAAACAACAACATCAACATATCTTAAAACAGCGGCAACCTGTACCGATGCGGCAGTTTATTATTACAAATGTACAGGTTGTGCTTATAAGAGCAGTTCAACTTATACAAGCGGTTCCGCTTTAGGTCACGACTATTCATCGCAGACCACAACATCAACATATCTGAAATCAGCGGCGACCTGTACCGCTAAGGCAGTTTACTACTACAAGTGTTCACGCTGTGCAGAAAAGGGCTCAAGCACTTATGAAAGCGGTTCTGCATTAGGTCACGACTATACATCGCAGACCACAACATCAACATATCTGAAATCAGCGGCAACCTGTACCGATAAGGCGGTTTACTATTACAAGTGCTCACGCTGTACAGAAAAAGGCACAGGCACATATGAAAGCGGCAGTGCTTTAGGTCACTCCTATACAAAGCAGGACAGAACAGTTGCAGGAGCGCAAAAGAGCGCGGCAACCTGCACAGAGGACGCTGTATATTATTAT
>CADBNM010000137.1 GCA_902796055.1 Oscillospiraceae bacterium | reverse complement strand
TCTCGCACCAAAGAAACAGCAACCAAAAGGTTGCTGTTTTATTTTTGGTAAGAGAGATGATAGACTTGAAACTGTGTTAATAGGGAAGAATGAAAGTGAACTTGACTAAGGTATTATTTTACTATAAAATATAAATGGTAATAAATGTAATTGTTGCATTTTTAATGTAACAATTAATAGAATTCATTACCGAGTAATTTGACAGCAAAGGGAAAGTATGAAGAAAATATTATCATTGTTTTTAGCATTATTAATTATCAGCTCCGGGGTTATTTCGTGCATTTCTTCTGCAAGAATGCCTAATTATGCTGCACCGCTTTACAATTACAAAGGAAAGATTTATTCAGACGCGTATGCTCTTATCGATATGGATGATCCTAATTTTCAAGTGATTGCTTCAAAAAATTTAACTAAGAGAAAATATCCTGCTTCACTGACAAAAATTGTCACAGCAATGGTTGTTTTAAACAATACAAAGAATTTAAACAAAAAAACAATTGTTAGGCGTTCTACTCTAAACACGCTCAACAATACCGGTGCGCAGGTTGCAAATTTAAAGGCAGGACAAAAGCTGACAATTGAGCAATTATTATATTTAACAATGGTCTACTCTGCGTGCGATGCCAGCAGGGTACTTGCGGATGCTGTCGGCAGAAATAATTTAGGATTTGTTAAGAAGATGAATGCTTGGGTGCGTTCAATCGGCTGCAAAAATACACATTTTGTTAACCCTGACGGCTTACATCATTCCAAGCATTATACAACAGTCTATGATTTAAGACTGATTGTTAAAGAAGCGTGCAAAAACAAAACATTTTTAACTATTGCAACTAAACCTTGTTATATTTTCAATAAGACAAAGTTTTTGCACACTAACAAAATGCTGCACAAAAGCCGCAAATATGAATATTATAAATTCGCAAGAGGAATTAAAACAGGCTATACAAGCCAAGCAAATCACTGTGTTATCACATTTTCTAAAAACGGAGCAAAAAAATACTTAATTATCGCTTTAGGTGCTCCCTTGGTATCTGTTAATAAGCATATTGTTAACGGCGTATATATGGACGCAAAAAAACTGTTTAACTGGTCCTATAAACGCTTAAGAGTTAATCGAATAATTAAGGCTAATCAGGCGTACACTAATATTCCTATTGAGCAAGGTGAAGGCTCAAAAACGCTTACACTGTGCTTTAAAACCGGCGTCAAAAAATTGTTGTACGGCACATATGATAAAAAGAAAGTTTTAGTCAGACCCATTAATATGCCCAAGTCTGTTTCTGCGCCTGTAAAAGCAGGTCAAAAGATTTGTAATGCACAAGTATATTATAACGGTGTTTATGTAAAAACGGTTCCTTTAATTACAAATAAGAGCGTAAGATATGCACGGTAATAAGCATTAATGTGCGTAGATAATGTGTTATATATTTATTTCAAAATTATCCTTCAAAAGGAGTTCTAATATCTATGTTAAAAGAATATGTGTTGCAAAATTGGTCGATGTTGCTGATTTTGTCGGCATTTGCGATAGCACTAAAAATTTCGGTTTTCCTCGACAAAAAAACAGTAAGGCGAATGTTAACACTTATTGTTGTAGTTTTCTTTCTCTCAATATCTGTGTTTTTAGAGTTCAACGCTCACGCAGTCGGAGAAAACAGAGTTTTGCGCGGAGTGTTAATGGCAATACGCTACAGTGCTTCGCCTTTCATAATTGCCCAAATTATTTATACATTTGTAAAAAAACAAAGCAGTTTAGTATTTGTTCCCGCTATAATTTTAACTATTATTGATTTCGTTTCAATATTCACGGGAATAGTTTTCAAAATAGGAAAAGATAATAGCTTCACGCGCGGATTTTTAGGATATCTTCCATTTATTATAGCAGGGTTTTATTGTGTTGCTCTTATTATTCTTCTTATTAAGAGAAGCAACAAGAAATTTATGGAAATTGTACCTATTGTATTTCTTAGTATTACTTTGGCTTCGCAGGTTATTCTGCCTTTTATTTTCGGAAGCGATTTTTCAAAGCTTTTTTGCCCGACTCTTGCTGTTGCTCTCTTTATTTACTATGTTTTTGAAATTCTTCAACAAACAAAAAAAGATTCTTTAACGGGACTGCTCAACCGAAATGCCTTTGAAACTGATATTGTCAATAATCCCGAGAACATCACCTCACTGATTTCCCTTGACATGAATGGGCTTAAGGAAATAAATGATACTCAGGGTCATGCCGCAGGAGACGAGGCTTTGCTCACTCTTGCATTATGTATGAACCGCGCACTCAAGAGTATGCAGTATGCATATCGCATAGGCGGAGATGAATTTGCTATAATATGCCGTAAGACAACACAGGCTGATGTTTCAAAGCTTATAGAACGAATAAAGAAAAATGTCGGTGAAACAAATTATCACTGTTCAATAGGGTTCTGCTATCGTTCAGACGAAACACAGTCGATTGAGGAAATACTCAAAGAATCGGATGTTATGATGTATGCCGAGAAAAAGCGTTACTACGAAAAAAACAATATCCGGAGCAGATAAAAAACAACACACCACAAATGTGATGTGTTGTTTTATGGCAAAGGTATATCAGAATGATACGATTCAACCTTTTTGAAGGGGTTGCATTTTTTGTCAGGGGTGCAAAATAGAGTTTTATCTGTGTTTTACTTATGAATGAGCATTGTCGTATAGTTTTTGAATTTCGGGAGGGAGCTTGTCGGGCAG
>CADBNM010000136.1 GCA_902796055.1 Oscillospiraceae bacterium | reverse complement strand
TTAAGGTAATTCAGCCCGCTTGGTTGACAAAAAAACTGCGCGATGATACAATCACTATAATAATATTTTTTGTGGAGAAAATTATGAAAAGATTAGTTGTTAAGGTCGGTACCTCAACATTAACCTATGAAAACGGCAAATCAAATATCAGGCGTATGGCAAAGCTTTGCGAGGTGCTTTCGGATATTGCAAACTCAGGGACAGAGGTAGTGCTTGTATCTTCGGGCGCCATAGGTGTAGGCGTGCAAAAATTGGGGCTTGCAGAAAAGCCAGAAACCACTGCGGGACAGCAGGCGGCGGCAAGCATAGGTCAAAGCGAGCTTATGTTTATGTACGACAAGCTCTTCGGCGAGTTCAATCAAAACATCGCCCAGCTATTGCTTACCAAGGACGATATTTACGACAGCAAACGCCGCTCTCATTTGATTGATACCTTCTCTAAGCTTTTTGAGTTCGGCGTTATTCCGATAGTGAATGAAAATGACTCCACCACTACCGACGAGATCGAATTCGGCGATAATGACACCTTGTCAGCGCTTACCGCCGAAGCGGTTGAGGCGGATATGCTCATCATTCTTTCGGACATCAACGGGCTTTACGATAAGAACCCGAAAACCGATAAGAATGCAAAAATCATTAAAGCGGTTGAAAGGATTGACGACAGCCTTTATTCGGCGGCAGGCGGCGCAGGCTCAAGAATGGGTACGGGCGGCATGATAACGAAGCTTGACGCGGCAAAAATCGCAACAGAAGCGGGAATTGACGTTGTTATAATGAACGGCAGCGACCCGACAGATATTTACAGAGCGCTTGACGGTGAAGAGGTAGGCACGCTTTTCAAAAAACAATAATAAAGGTGATTTAACAATGGATACTAAAGCTTATATTGAAAATTTAGGCAAAAAAGCGGCGGCGGCAAAGTATGAAGCAGCCGTTTTAAGCGACGAAAAGAAAAACGAAGCCCTTAACAGTATTGCAGACGCACTGCTTTCAAACTGCGAATATATTTTAAGCGAGAATAAAAAGGACATTGAAGCGGGCAGAAGCAACGGTATGCCCGAAGCGATGATTGACCGCCTTTCGCTCTCGGAAGAACGCATTGAGGGCATGGCGCAGGGCGTAAGAGATATTGCAAAGCTCAAAGACCCCGTGGGCGAAGTGTTAAATACAGTAACGCGTCCGAACGGGCTGATTATTAAAAAAGTGCGCGTGCCGATGGGCGTTATCGGCATAATATTCGAGTCTCGCCCGAATGTTACTTCCGACGCGGCGGCGATTTGCCTTAAAGCCGGCTCGGCGGTGATTTTAAGAGGCGGTAAAGACGCTATTAACTCCAACACCGCTATAGTTAAAGTTATGAGAAAAGCACTTAAAGAATGCAATCTCAATGAAAACTTAATCTGCTTTGTTGAGGACACCTCGAGGGAGAGCTCGGGCGAGCTTATGCGCCTTAAAAAATATGTTGATTTGCTTATCCCGAGAGGCGGCGCAGGGCTTATTAATAATGTGCTTGAAAATGCGAAGGTGCCCGTTATTCAAACAGGCACGGGCAACTGCCACGCTTATGTTGACAGGGAAGCCGATTTCGGTATGGCGCTCGATATTATTTTTAACGCCAAAACCTCGAGAGTATCGGTCTGCAACGCATTGGAAAGCGTGGTTATTCATAAGGATATAGCGGGCGAGTTTTTGCCCCTTATGGTGAAGAAGCTAAAAGAAAAGGATGTTGAAATAGTAGGCGATGAAATCGCCAAAGGCATTTGTCCCGAAATAGCAGCCGCGAGCGACGAGGACTATTACACCGAGTATTTGGGATATAAACTTTCGGTAAAAACCGTCGATAGCGCACCCGAAGCGATAGAGTGGATAAACGAGCACTCAACCATGCACAGCGAGGTGATAATCACCGACAACGAGCAAACCGCAACGCTGTTTTTAACTCAGGTTGATTCCTCCTCGGTTTATCACAACGCCTCAACGAGGTTTACCGACGGCGGCGAGTTCGGACTCGGCGCGGAAATCGGAATTTCAACTCAAAAGCTTCACGCAAGAGGACCTATGGGCATAGAAGAAATCACTTCCTATAAATATGTAATTTACGGAAATGGACAGGTGAGATAATGATTAAAAAGATTTGGATAATTATTTTTAATATTCTTATGTACGGCGGCTGCGGACTGCTGTTCTTGAGCTTCCTTTTAAAATGGGATATGAAGTTTATTATCGTTTCGATAGTGCTGATAGTTCTCTCTTTAGTGGTAGCATTTTTAACCCTAAAATGCCCGCATTGCAAAAAACTCACAGTCTCCACAAAATCAATGCTTTCGGGACTGTTCAGCGGCACTTGCACCTGCTCATACTGCGGTAAGGATATAGAAGTGAAATAAAGCACTGTTACAAAAAGCACGGCTTATGGAATAATCCATTGCCGTGCTTTTATATTTTTAACATAAATCAGCAAGCGAGATTGCCCGCCGTGTTATTTTGTAAGATTTATTAAGCTGTATTCATTTGCTCCGAGGGTAAGCCTGTTTGCTTCGGGAGAAATTCCCAAGCGGGCTTTTTTATTTTCAAATGCCTCGGGAATACAAATTTCTATCAGCTCTTCCGAACGGTTTACGGCAACAAGCATTTCGCCGTTTTCATCCTTTCTTATATAGCAAACACTGCCCTCGTGTGAATAAACAGGTTCAAAATCGCCTGTTGCAAGCACACTGCTTTCCCTGCGAATTTTGCCCAACTGCTTATACCAAGCGAGCAAATCCTCATTAATGTCGTTCCACTTGAAGAAGCGGCGGTTAAACGGGTCGGAATAGCCCTCCATTCCGATTTCGTCACCGTAGTATAGCGACGGCACTCCGGGAAGAGTATACTGCAAAAGAGAAGCTAATTTCAACCTCTTTATGCCGAGCGACCACTGCTCGGCGCTCAGCTTATGCTTCGACTGCCAAGGACGGTCTTTACCTGCCGAATCCTCGCCTGCAAGGGAGGTTATTGCCCGCGGCGTGTCGTGAGTACCGATGTGGTTCATCAAAATCGAAAGCACCTGAGGCGGATAATTGGAAATAATATCAAGCACGGTGCGGTTGAATTTCTCCGTACCCGAATTCCTGATAAAATCAATAATAGCGTTTGCAAAGGGGTAGTTCATAACGCTGTCAAGCTGGTCGCCCAAAAGGTAACGCCTGCGCTGCGAATAGGAAATCTTGTTAGTAGCGTCCTCCCAAACCTCGCCGAGAATAACCGCGTCCTCGTTTTCGGTCTTTACCGCTTTGCGCAAGCGATCGAGAAAAGCGTCGGGCAGCTCGTCTGCAACATCGAGCCTCCAGCCGCTTATTCCCGCCTTAATCCACTTTCTTGCAACGCCGTTTTCGGAGCAAATGTATTCAAGGTAATCCTCGTTATCCTCTTGAATTTCGGGAAGAAGCTTAATGCCCCACCAAGCCACATAATCATCGGGCCACTTATTAAATTTAAACCAATTATAATATTTGCTGTTTTTAGAGTTGTATGCGCCGTCGCCCTCGTAGCGGCGGTACATATTAAAATATTTTGAGTCTCTGCCGACATGGGAAAAAACGCCGTCGAGCATAATGCGAATGCCAAGCCCTTTTGCTTCCCTGCAAAGCTCTTTTAAATCTTTTTCTTCGCCTAAAACACCGTCAATTTTCATATAATCGGCAGTGTTGTAGCGATGGTTTGAGTGCGCTTCAAAAATGGGGTTAAGGTAAATACAGCTGACGCCCAGCTCCTTGAGATAGGGCAGCTTTTCTTTTATTCCCTGCAGGTTGCCACCGAAATAATCATTGTTTAAAACCTCGTTTTTCACGGGCTTCCAATACGGGTCGTTTTCGTAATCGGTACGGATAACGCGGTCGTTGTAAGGATTTTTAACACCGTCCGAACCGATGGCGAATCTGTCGGGGAAAATTTGGTAAATTATGCCGCCGCGCAGCCAATCGGGCGTTTTAAATTCTGACTTGTAAACAGTGATTTGAAAGTCCTCGCCCGTGTAAGCGGGAACGCCCAAGCCGTTTTCGCCTTTGCAGATAAAGCCGCCCGAGAAAGGCACCGAAAACTCAAAGTGGTACCAAAAAAGTCCGCTTTGTTCGGGTTTAAATTCGCAAGCCCACCATTCATCGTCGCTGCCGCACATACCGTCCCAGTGCATAACGATTTCTTTCGGCTGTTGATAATCAAGGTGATAAACGAGCCTTGCGCCTTCGCAGCGGTAAATTCGGGGCATACACAGGCGAATTATAACGCTCTCCTTATCGCTTATCGCGCGGAAAACGGATTTGTAGTTTTTATCATAAGGGTTAAAAAATTCCATACAGCACTCCAAAACATCTTATATTTATATTATAGTAGCATTTCATAAATTTAGCAACTTTTATTCACTTAGTTTTCAAAATAGGCACATTTTTTGAACACAAAGCGCCGATATAATTGTGATTGAAAACGAAAGGAAAGCGAGGCGCAGTAAAATGTATATATTCAAAAACGCATTCAGAAACACGGTAAGGAACAGAGGACGGACGATACTCACGGGAATAATTATATTAGTAATAGCATTTTCTTCGTGCGTGGCGTTGTCCATACGGCAGGCGGCGCAGACGGCGAAGGAGGAGGCGCTTGAAGGACTTTCGATAACGGCGCAGATTTCGCTTGACAGAAGCGCTATGATGAAACAGGGGCAAGACAACTCAAACAGCAGCGATAGTTCGGACAGCAAAAAGGACTTTGCAAAAATGATGAACGAATCCTCGCTATCTGTGGAAGATATGCAAAAATATGCTAAAGCAGACAGTGTATCCGATTTTTATTATACGCTTACAACAAGCGTAAATGCTGTCAAAATAGAGGCGGTGCAAAGCTCTTATTCGGTAAATAATATGCAGAGCAGCTCGAGCTCCGGCTCGGATTCGGAAAAAAGTTCGAAGGCAAGCTCGGACACCTCTTCTGCACAGACAAGCACCGGCAACGCGCCCGCACCGCCGCAGGGCGATATGCAAGGCGGTGGCGGTCCGATGATGGGAACGCAGGGCGATTTCACAATAATCGGTTATTCAGCCGATAACGCCATGACCGCTTTCACCGAAGGCACAAGCAAAATTACCGACGGTCAGGTTTTCAGCCAAAACAGCTCGGAAGCGGAGTGCATTATTTCGGAAGAGCTTGCCGAATATAATTCGCTCAGCGTCGGCGACAGCATAGTAATATCTAATCCCAACGATGAGGACGAAACCTATACCTTGAAAATAACAGGCATTTATTCCAATTCGCAAAGCGGCGTGCAGCAGGGCGGAAATATGGGCTTTTCAACCTCGTCCGACCCCGCCAATCAAATCCTGATGTCTTACACCGCGCTCAAAGCAATTACGGACAAATCGGAGTCGGTTGCAACAACGAGTACCAACGATATGGGAATTGAGCAGTCCTCGGCGCTCAGGGCAAATACCGAAGGAACATATGTTTTTGAGGATGCCGAAAGCTACGAAAAGTTTGAGCAGCAGGCAAGAGCGCTCGGTCTCTCGGAGGATTACACGGTATCTTCGCGCGATTTATCGGCTTATGAGCAGAGCTTAACTCCGCTTGAAACGCTTTCAAAAATCGCAGGATATTTCCTGATTGTAATTTTAGTAATCGGCGCGATAATACTGATAGTGCTCAATATCTTCTCGGTAAGAGAACGCAAATATGAAATAGGCGTGCTTATGGCGATGGGAATGAAAAAGGGCAAAGTCGCATTACAGTTTATTTCGGAAATTATGATTGTAACGCTCATGGCGGCAATTATAGGCGGTGCGGCAGGCGCGGCGTCGTCGGTACCCGTCACAAACGCCTTGCTTCAAAACCAAATCACGGCTTCGCAGGAAGCGAGCGAAAATATGGAGCAAAACTTCGGCAGACCTATGGGCGATATGCCCGATATGAGTTCGCAAAGCAGTGAGGACGCTCAGGCAAACGACAGTTCGGCGAACGATAAAAGTGCCTCCGACTCCGGAAGCGAGTCACAGGCGCAGCAACCGCCGCAAATGCAAAAAACAAACTATATAAGCGAAATTAATGAAGCCGTAAACTTAAAGGTAGTGGCGCAATTGCTTGGAATTTGCGTATTGCTTGCCGCAGCAGGCTCGGCGGTAGCAGTAACGGCGATTATGAGATACGAGCCTTTACAGATATTATCATCCAGAGATTAGGAGGGCAGTAAAATGGCAGTTATTAAATTGGAAAATGTATATTTCGGCTATGAAAAAGACAAGGATGTATTAAGCGACATCAATTATGAGTTTGACGAGGGCAAAATTTATGCCATAGTGGGACGCTCGGGCGCAGGCAAAACCACGCTGCTCTCCTTACTCTCGGGGCTTGCAAGCCCGACGCGGGGTAACATATACTTTCAAGACGAGGATATAAGCAAAGTCAACAAATATGATTACCGCTCGAAAATGGTGGGCGTTGTATTCCAAAACTTCAATCTGATTAATAATCTTACGGCAGCTGAAAATATAGCACTTTCAATGGATATTGCGGGCAGCAAGGAGCCTTCGACGGCAAAAAAAGAAAAAGCCTATCGGCTGCTTGAAAGCGTGAATATTCCGCGGGAGGAAAGCGACAGGCGGGTGCTCAAACTTTCCGGCGGACAGCAGCAAAGAGTGGCAATCGCGAGAGCGCTCTCACACGACCCGCAGGTTATACTCGCCGATGAGCCGACGGGTAATCTTGACGAGCAGACGCAGGAGGAAATACTGCAAATTCTCAAGCGGCTTGCCGAGGACGGCAAATGCGTTATAGTCGTAACCCATTCACCCGAAGTCGCAAAGCGCGCGGACGAAATCTACCGGCTTTAAAAGAAAACGGGGCTGAAAAACAGCCCCGTTCATTTCTATTCATTATAAAAAATTGAGTTCCAAGCGTCTATGCCTATTTGCTGCTGCTTTTCATAGAAGTTTATTTCCCTGCTTGAGCCTTCGCCCACATCCTCGCCGCCGTAGTCTGCGCCGAGCATAAAAAAGCACACAAAGTCGCCTTCGGAGAGTATAACCGCCGTGCCGATTTTTTGACCGTTTGAATATTCAATGCTGTTTTTTTCAAATTGCTCTTTCGCTTCTTCAAAGCGTTTTTCAATCGTGTCCGCTTCGCCTTTGGCAGCTTTAACCACAACAATCCTGTCGCACGAAAGCCCGATTTGCGGCATTTCGCCGTAATAGCTCTCCATTTCGGCAAGGTTAAGACCGAAATCGGAGCTTAAAACCTCATCGGGTATGGCTACATTCGGAGAATAATCCGGACCGTAAGCCTTTGCGATTATTTCAACTGCCTCGTGGCAGGTAAGATTTTCAACATCCTTTTTGCCCTTGCACGAACAAAAGCCTGTTAAAAGCAATAAAACGCACAGGCTCAAAGCAAAAATCTTTTTCATATCGGCGCTCCTTTAATACAGATGGGATTGACCAGTATTAATTATATATTAAAACACACATTTTTTCAAATTAATCAACTATATAAAAAAATCTTTATCCATTTTTAACAAATAACTTGAAAAAACTTAGGCAAAGGTTTATAATAAGATTATATTGGGGATTGTGTACACTTTTTTAGGCGCATGTGCTTATATTACGCAATCCGGTTCACATCAGGTACTCGGCAAATAAGAAAGATGAGGGATTATGAGGGCAGATTTACACACACATACCATGCTGTCGGACGGTACTTTGGGACTTGAAGAATTAATGCAGGTTGCAAAGAAAAGCAAGGTTGACACTATTGCCATAACCGACAGAGATACTCTTGCAGGCACCGTTAGGGCTCAGATAATAGGCAAGAGATATAATATTAATGTAATAACAGGCGTTGAGCTTTCCTGTTGGGATTCCGAAAACAATAGGAAGGTGCATTTGTTGTGCTATCAACCGGACAGTCCGGACAGGCTTGAAGGGCTTTGTATGAGAACCTCGCTTGCAAGGAAAAAGGCAGGCAGACTGATGATAATTAAAGCGGTTGCAAAGTACCCGATAACTGCGGAATTTATCAGCAAAATGGCGCAGGGCAGCACCAATGTTTTCAAGCAGCACATAATGAAGGCGCTTATGCATGTCGGCTTTGCGGACAGAGTTTTCGGCGATACTTATACAGAACTGTTTAAAGAAAAGGGCGAGAAAAATATTGCTGTACCGATTAAATTCCCCGATGTTTACGAGGTTTTAGAGGAAATCCTCGGCGCAGGCGGCATTGCGGTTATTGCGCATCCTTATCATTATGAGGACGAGGCGTTTCTTGATAAACTGGTAGAGAACGGACTTTGCGGCGTTGAAGCGTGGCATCCGACGATTACCGAGGAGCAGACCGAATTTTTGCTTAAATACGCTAAAAAACACAAGCTGCTTGCAGTAGGCGGCAGCGATTTCAAGGGCTATTTTGCCCGCCATAATTCAAAGGTCGGCGATGTGTTGACTCCCGAACAGAATGTAAATGAACTCTTGGGTTACAAGGCAAAAATCAAAAGGCAAAAGAGAAAAGCCGAAAAGGCGGCTGCCGCAAAGGAGTAATAAGATGTATACTTATAAACCTAAAGGCGTTTGCTCGCGCGAAATGAATGTCGAGTTGGACGGTGACGGCGTAATAACAAAATGCGAAATCATCGGCGGCTGCAGCGGCAACACACAGGGCGTTTGCTCCCTTGTTAAGGGCATGAAAGCGGCTGACGCCATAGAAAAAATGAAGGGCATAAGGTGCGGTATGAAGCCGACTTCCTGCCCCGACCAACTCGCCACCGCGCTCGAAAACGCACTGGCGGAGAAGTAAAAAACAAATATACGCAGACAGTCCGGCTGTCTGCGTTTTTTGTTTTTTGTTATGTTTTCTGCTTCGCAAAAAGTGATGTTGCACTTCGTGCAGTGATGTTTGCCTACGGCAAATGATGTTTTTGCTTCGCAAAAGTTAAGGACGGGCTTCGCCCGTACCCACAAAAACAGCGAGTTCACTCCCCGTGAACTCGCCAACTTTTTGTTGACAATACATCATTCTTGCCTTATAATAATACTATATTTATTA
>CADBNM010000135.1 GCA_902796055.1 Oscillospiraceae bacterium | reverse complement strand
TGTTGTATCTGCAGTTGAAATGCTTAAAGCGATTGGTAACGACGATTATCCCGATTATAAAGATAAGCAAGTTCTTGTTATCGGCGGTGGTAATGTTGCAATGGACTGCACAAGAACTTCAATCAGAGCAGGTGCAAAGAAAGTAAGCGTTGTTTACAGAAGAAGAATTGCAGATATGACTGCTTTGGGTGAAGAAATATTCGGCGCTCAGGCTGAAGGTGCTGAAATGCTCGAACTGGTTGCGCCTACCCGTATTGAAAAAGATGAAAACGGCAAACTTCGCGGTCTTTGGGTAAAACAGCAAATGATCAGTAATTACAGAAAAGGCAGACCTGCTCCTGTTGACGCCGGCGAAAAAGAATATATGATTCCCTGCGACATACTTATTGTTGCCGTTGGTCAAGCAATAGGCAGCGAACCTTTCTTTGATGCAGGCGTTCCCGGTAAATGGGACCAGATAGATGCTGATGATTTTGCTATGATTAAGGATATGGACGGCGTATTTGCCGGCGGTGACTGCGCAACGGGTCCTGCGACCGTTATCAGAGCAATCGCGGCAGGTAAAGCGGCTGCTGCAAATATTGATGAATACTTAGGCTACCATCATAAAATTGAAAGTGAAGTTGAGGTACCGCCTGCTCATGTTTATGACCGTGTACTTTGCGGTAGAGTAAATATGAGAGAAAGAGAATCGGTTGTAAGAAATAAGAACTATGAGCCGTTTGAATACGGTATGACCGATAAAGAGGCTATGCAGGAAGCAAACCGTTGCCTGCGCTGCGACCACTTCGGCTACGGTTCTTTCAAGGGAGGGAGGAAATTCGAATGGTAAATTTAACTATGAACGGCACTCAGATTACCGTTGAGGACGGTACTACCATCCTTGAGGCTGCTGCACAAAATGATATTTATATTCCTACTCTCTGTTTCTTGAAGGATATTAACGAAATCGGCGCTTGCCGTATTTGCGTTGTTGAAATTGAAGGCATTGACAGATTAGTTGCTGCCTGTAATACTCCTGTTGAGGAAGGAATGGTTGTCTTAACTCATTCCGCAAGAGTTATTACGGCAAGAAAGTCAACGCTTGAGCTTATCCTTTCAGAGCATAATTACACTTGTCCTACCTGTACGAGAAGCGGTAACTGCGAGCTGCAGTCTCTTTGTGAGGAATTTGGCTTATCTGCCGAAACCTACAAAAGAAGGCTTGTTTCTATTGATTGGAATCAGGATTTTCCGCTTATTCGTGAAAACGAAAAGTGCATTAAGTGTATGCGTTGCATACAAGTGTGCGATAAAATTCAGTCGCTCGGTATTTGGGATGTTGCAGGTACCGGCGCATGGACTAACATAAATGTAACAGGCGGAAAGAAAATTGAAGAGTCTGACTGCGCTGTCTGCGGACAATGCGTAACTCATTGTCCTGTAGGCGCTTTGCAGGCAAGGCACGATAAAGAATTCGTATACAAGGCTCTTTCAGATAAGAAAAAGGTTAAGGTTGTTCAGGTTGCACCCGCAGTAAGAGCGGCTTGGGGCGAGCAATTAGGTCTTGAACCCGAAGAAGCGACAATGGGCAAAATGGGTGAAGCGTTAAGGCAGATTGGCTTTGATTATGTATTCGATACAAACTTCTCCGCAGACTTAACTATTATGGAAGAAGCAAGCGAATTTTTGGAGAGATTTACAAATAAAGAGAAGCACACATTCCCGATGTTTACTTCCTGCTGTCCCGGTTGGGTTAGATTCTTGAAATCTCAGTATCCCGATATGGTACCGCAGCTCTCGACCGCTAAGAGTCCGCAACAGATGTTCGGCGCTGTTACCAAAACATATTTTGCAGAAAAACTCGGTAAAGACCCGAAGGATATTTTCCTGCTTTCGGTTATGCCCTGCGTTGCGAAAAAGGCAGAGTGCGCTTATGAAACCATGAGAACAGAGGAAAGGGGACAGGATGTTGATTTTGTTCTTACCACCCGTGAATTTGTTAAGATGGTTAAAGCGGCAAATATCAATCCCAAGCTCTTAGAGGATAAACCTCTCGACGACCCGCTTAGCGATGGTACGGGCGCTGCTGTTATTTTCGGTACAACGGGCGGCGTTATGGAAGCGGCACTTCGTTCGGCGTATTACTTCGTAACCGGCAAGAATCCCGACCCCGATGCGTTCAAGGATGTTCGCGGATATCATGACGGTTGGAATGAAGCGGAATTTGATATTAACGGCATTAAGCTTCGTTGCGCTGTTGCAAGCGGACTCGGCAATACGAGAAAGCTTATTGAAGCAATAAGGGCAGGCGAGGTTCAGTATGATTTCGTTGAGATTATGGCTTGTCCGGGTGGCTGCTCAGGTGGCGGCGGTCAGCCTATACATAAGTACGATTTGTTTACCGAGAGAGGCAACAGGCTTCGCAAGCTCGATGAAAACAATCCTATCAGATTTTCTCATGAAAATCCGGCTGTTCAAAAGCTTTATGAGGAATACCTCGAAAAACCCAACAGCCATAAGGCTCACGAGTTACTTCATACCGACCATAACGGTTGGAGTATGAAACCATAACTTATTAAGAATAATGCCGAGCGATTTCGCTCGGCATTACAAATATAGCAAAACAGGAAAAGAAATAATATTTAAATTTGTGCAATAATAATACCGAGGTGAAATAATGAGTTATAATCTTCAAATGAAAAAGTGCGAAGAATATATAGCGGCAAATCTCGGCAAAATGATTACTGCGGGCGAGCTTGCGGCACTTTGCGGCTATTCGCTTTATCACTTTTGCCGCGTATTCAAAGCCTTTTTTAATATTTCACCCGCAGAGTATATAAGAAAACTTAAACTTAAAAATGCGGCTGAGGATATTGTGAACGGTAAAGATGTTTTAAACACTGCGCTTGAATACGGTTATGAAACTCACGCGGGCTTTACAAAAGCATTTTTGAAGGAATACGGTATTTCACCGACTAATTATAAAAAACTCATTAAAACGGGAGGCGTTATTATGAATTATCAAATTAAAAATGTTGATGCATTTAAGGTTTTCGGCTACCTTATCGAGGCTGATTATGAAAAGGGCGGAGCATTTTGGAAAAATATTGATTTTTCCAAATATCCTAAGTATCCCGAAAATTGCGACGACCAGGGAGAGGTCGCTATGTGGATTCATCCCGAAGAGGTGTCGGGCGAGCTTAAATACTTTTTCGGGTATAAAACAAGCGATAGCGAAGTTCCCGAAGGCTTCAGCGAGATAATTATTCCTGC
Organism: Oscillospiraceae bacterium; assembly: GCA_902796055.1. Classification (GTDB taxonomy): domain Bacteria; phylum Bacillota; class Clostridia; order Oscillospirales; family Acutalibacteraceae; genus RUG714. The sequence goes on along the minus strand of CADBNM010000135.1, from coordinate 10,469 downwards.
CGCTAAATATGCTGTATTTGAAGTGGATAAGGCTGAAAGCGCCGAAGAGCTTGCAAATATCATTGAAAGCGCTTGGAAACAAATCTTCTCCGAATGGTTTGAAAACAACGAATATAAATATGATGAAAATAATATATGCTCCGAATTCTATAAAGACGATAACGCATATATTTATGTTCCTGTTGTATAATCCCTATACTCATAGCAAAAAGCACTCTCAGCCGAGAGTGCTTTTTCTGATAATATCATTTAGAATTTAAATATATCTTCTGCCGACGGATCTTCAAAACCGTTCTGTATAAGCAAATCGTTCACCGCTTTAACATTTTCAGTTTTTGCAACCATAATCGCTTTACCTGTGAGTTTTGTATCGAATGCATACATATATTCAATGCTCACATCGTTTTTATAAAGCGTGTCAATAATCTTAGCCGCGCCGCCGGGCGCATCGTCGAGCACGACGGCTAAAACATCGGTTATTTTAACAATAACGCCTGATTCATTTAATATCTTTTTAGCCAGCTCGGGCTTATTAACAATTAGCCTTAAAACGCCGAATTCTGTTGTATCTGCAAGGGAAAGTGCGCTCAAATCAACATCATTTTCAGCAAGCAGGTTGAGTATTGCGCTCAGTCTGCCTTTTTTATTTTCAACAAAAACGGAAAGTTGCTTTGTAATCATTTTGATTCCTCCTTAATGCAGATTTCTTTTATCAATTACGCGCTTTGCTTTACCTTCGCTGCGCTCAATGGATTTCGGGTTAACAAGGTGTACCTTTGCGCCGATACCGAGAGTTGAACGAAGCTCGGCGGTAATTCTCTTTTCAATATCCTCAATGGAACGGACTTCGTCGGCAAAGAGCTCTTCGCTCATTTCAACATTAACATCGAAAGTATCCGTATTGTTCTTTCTGTCAACAACAATCTGATAATTCGGCGTTAAATCACCGCCGCTTGTTTTAAGCAATACCTCCTCAATCTGAGAGGGGAATACATTGACGCCGCGGATAATGAGCATATCGTCGCTTCTGCCCTGAGGCTTGCACATTCTAAGGTGAGTTCTGCCGCACTTACACGGCTCATATTCAAGCCTGCAAATATCCCTTGTTCTGTAGCGGATAACGGGGAAAGCCTCTTTAGTCAACGAGGTGAACACAAGTTCGCCAGTTGAGCCCTCGGGCAAAACCTCGCCCGTATCGGGGTCAATAATCTCTGCAAGGAAATGGTCCTCCCAAATGTGCATACCCGCTTTTTCTTCGCACTCGCAGGCAACACCTGGTCCGATTACCTCAGTTAAGCCATAAATATCGTACGCCTTTATGCCGAGGCTCTTTTCAATTTCTTCTCTCATGCTTTCCGTCCAAGGCTCTGCACCAAACACACCGCATTTGAGTTTTAATTGGTCTTTCACACCCATTCTGTTGACTTCTTCGCCTAAGTGCATAGCGTAAGACGGGGTACAGCAAAGCACGGTTGCGCCAAAGTCTATCATAGTTTGAATTTGAAGTTTAGTGTTGCCCGAGGAAATCGGAATAACAGCCGCACCGATTTTTTCCGCTGCGCCGTGAATACCGAAACCTCCGGTAAAAAGACCGTAACCGTAAGCAACATGGATAATATCCTCGTCGGTTACGCCGATTGCGCTCAACATTCTTGCCGCGCATTCAGCCCATGTTTCAAGGTCGTTTTTAGTGTAACCGACTACAATTCTTTTGCCTGTCGTACCAGAAGAAGCGTGGAATCTGAGCACATTTTTGAGCGGTTGAGCAAACAGACCGAAGGGATAATAATCTCTAAGGTCCTTTTTGTAGGAAAAAGGCACCTTTTGCAAGTCCTCAAGGGACTTGATATCCTCGGGCTTTAAACCTTTTTCATCCATTCTGTTTCTGAAACACTCAACATTATCATATGTACGCTTAATTTCTTTTTGCAAGCGCTCAAGCTGAACTTTTTTCAGTTCCGCTCTTGAAAGTGTTTCCATTCTTTCATTTAAAAATGCCATTTGCTTTTTCAACCTCCTTATTTTCACTTCATTTATATTGACTATTTATTGTAACCAAGCTCAAATGCTTTAAGGTTAACCTCTAAAAATTTTGGCGGAACAGTCGATTTTATTGTATCAATCCACGCCTGCTTTTCGATTTCGCTGCTCTTTGCAAGCATACCGATTAAAACAACATTAACCGCTTTAATATTTCCCGCTTCTTTTGCAAGCGAAAGAGCGTCAACACTAATAAGATTAGCATTTTCTTTAATCTTGCTTTCAATATCCTCGGGATAATCCGCAGCACCTGTAATAACGGGCATAGGATTGATTTTTTGATTGTTTACAATGATTGTGCCGCCTTCCTTGAGATAGGGAAGCGCTCTGTACGCTTCAAGCAGTTCAAACGCTAAAATAATATCAGCCTCGCCCTTACAGATGATAGGAGAGTGAACAGCCTCGCCGTACTTAACATAAGTTACAACGCTGCCGCCGCGCTGGCTCATACCGTGAACCTCGGAGAGTTTAACGTCATAGCCTTTGTCGATAACAACGTTACCTAAAATTCTGCTTGCAAGCAGGGTGCCCTGACCGCCTACGCCTACAATCATAATGCTTTTAGTATTCATTTTAACCCTCCTTCTTTATTGCGCCGAACGGGCAGACATTTACGCAAAGTCCGCAGCCGTTGCACTGAGTTTTATCAATAACAACCGCGCCGTTTCTATCAGAAATTGCGGGACAACCGAGTTTCATACACAGTTTGCACTTTTTGCAGTTATCGCCGATAGAGCAGTTACCTGTATATTTAACCTTTTTAAGAAGCGCACAAGGTCTTTGAGCGATAATAACCGAAGGCTCTTCACGCTCAGTCTCGGCTTTAACTACCTTTTCAAAGTTCTTAACATCAAACGGGTCTGCAACAACAATATGTTCAATGCCTACAGCCTCGGCAAGTTTAACCAAATTAACCTGCTTTGTGGCTTCTCCGCGTATTGTTAAACCTGTAGTGGGGTTGTCCTGATGGCCTGTCATACCCGTAATGGAATTATCAAGGATAATAACGGTATTGATGCCTTTGTTATAAACAATATCAATAAGTCCCGTAATACCCGAGTGGATAAAGGTTGAATCGCCGATAACGGAAACGAGTTTTTTGTTAAACTCCTTGCCCTTAACCTTTGCCATACCGAGCGCTGCAGATACGGATGCACCCATGCAAATAGTAGTATCAACGCTCTGAAGCGGTGCAACAGCACCGAGGGTGTAACAGCCGATGTCGCCCGAAACGGTTAAGCCTAATTTCTTTAAAACATAGAAAGTTGCTCTGTGAGGACATCCTGCGCACATTACAGGAGGTCTTGCGGGGATGTTTTCTTTAATCTCGGCGCATTTTGGAGCGTCCTTTCCGAGAATGGCTTTTGCAATCATTTGCGGAGTGTATTCACCCAAAAGAGTGAAAGCGTCCTTTCCGATAACTTCAACTCCGAGCGCTTTGCAGTGCTCTTCAATAAACGGGTCAAGTTCTTCTGTAACATAAACCTTTTCGCATTTAGCGGCAAAGTCTTTAATAAGTTTTTCGGGAAGCGGGTAAACCATACCGAGTTTAAGGTAATTAACCTCTTCGCCCAACGCTTCCTTTGCATACATATATGTAATACCGTTTGCAATAACTCCGATTTTTGAGCCGTTGTCTTCAACCTTATTAAGTGAAGTATTTTCGGCATAAGCGCCGAGAGCCTTCATTCTTTCTTCGACAACAACATGCCTTTTAACAGCGTTTGCGGGCATCATTACATTTTTAGCGATATTCTTCTCGTATTCTTTTACTTCTGCATTTTCTCTTTCTCCAAGTTCAACAAGGCTTTGAGAGTGAGAAACTCTTGTTGAAAGCCTAATAAATACGGGAGTATCATATTTTTCGGAAAGTTCAAATGCCTTCTTTGTAAATTCCTTACATTCTGCAGAATCCGCAGGCTCGAGCATAAGCACCTTTGCGCCTTTTGCATAATGGCGTGAATCCTGCTCGTTTTGCGAGGAATGCATACCGGGGTCGTCCGCTACGCAGAATACAAGACCGCCGTTAACGCCTATGTAACTAACCGTAAATACGGGGTCAGCCATAACATTTAAGCCGACATGCTTGCAGCAGGACATCGCTCTGCCGCCTGCAATAGAAGCGCCTATGCAGACTTCGGCAGCCACTTTTTCATTCGGCGCCCATTCTACATAAACTTCTTCAAAATCAACCATTTTTTCGGTAATTTCCGTGCTGGGGGTGCCGGGGTAGGAGGATACAACATTAACTCCCGCCTCGTATGCGCCTCTTGCAACAGCCGCATTACCGAGCAATAATTTTTTCATTTTCATAACACCTCATTATTTTGTAGTTTCCTGTTTTACAACACTGCCTCCGCAGTACATTTCGCGAAGTTTCGGTTTTTCAATTTTGCCTGTGGGATTTCTCGGTACCTCGGCGAAAATGATTTTGCGAGGTCTTTTGTATCTCGGCATTGAAAGGCAGAATTTGTTAACTTCGTCTTCTGTAAGAGTAAAGCCGTCGCGAACTTCTATAATGGCGGTTGCGATTTCGCCGAGCCTTTCATCAGGCAAACCGATTACAGCAACATCCTTTACCGCTTCAATTTTTCTTAAAAAGTCCTCGATTTGCACGGGATAAAGATTTTCGCCGCCGGTGATGATTACATCCTTTTTCCTATCAACGAGGTAAATAAAGCCGTCCTCGTCCTCCATAGCCATATCGCCGGTAAAAAGCCAATTGTTTTTAAGGATTTCGTTTGTAGCTTCTTCATCCTTGTAGTAGCGCTTCATAACGCCTGGACCGTTAACACAAAGCTCGCCGACTTCGCCGCGCTCAACGGGTTGTCCGTTTTCATCAACTATTGCTGTTTTCCAACCGTAGCCCGCCTTGCCGATTGCGCCGACCTTGTGCGGATTTTCAACGCCCAAGTGAACGCAACCCGGGCCAATGGACTCACTAAGTCCGTAGTTAGTATCATATTGATGATGCGGGAACACTTTAAGCCAACGCTTTATGAGTGATGGCGGAACGGGTTGTGCGCCAATGTGCATAAGCCGCCATTGTGAAAGCTCGTAGTTATCTAAATTGATTTTTCCCGAATCAATAGCGTCAAGAATATCCTGCGCCCACGGAACGAGCAACCAAACTATTGTACATTTTTCATCGGAAACAGCCTTAATAATCCACTCGGGATTAACACCTTTAAGAAGCACCGCTTTGCCGCCTACAAGGAAAGAGCCGAACCAGTGCATTTTAGCGCCCGTATGATAAAGTGGCGGTATGCAAAGGAAAACATCCTCGTGAGTTTGCGAATGATGGTTTTGCTCAACCTTAGCCGCATGAATAAGCGCGCGGTGATTATGTAAAATCGCTTTCGGGAAGCCTGTTGTGCCCGACGAAAAATAAATAGCCGCATTATCGTTTTCGGTGAGGATTATTTCAGGCGCTTTGTCGGAGCAATACGAGGTCATTTTTTCGTAAGAATCCGCAAAAGTAGGGCAGTCCTCGCCTACATAGAATAAGTCGCTCACATTTTCAAGTTCTCCACAGATTGATTCAACTCTGCCGATGAATTCGGGACCGAAAACAAGGCGGGTGGAATCAGATTTTTCAAGGCAATACTTGATTTCTTCAGCAGTATATCTGTAATTGAGCGGTACGGCGAGAGCGCCTGTTTTTAAAATACCGAAATATATCGGAAGCCACTCAATAGAATTCATTAAAAGGATGGCTACTTTTTCATTTTTTTTGCAGCCTCTTGCTAAAAGCAGATTTGCAAATCTATTTGCCTTTTCTTCAAATTCAGCCCAAGTGATTTCTCTTCTGAAGGGTTCGCCGGGTTCGGGCTGAATAAGCGAATAGTCGCGCCAGGTGATTTTACTGTCAAGCTGAAATTCGGGATTGATTTCAACTAAAGCAGTTTCATCTGCATACGCGACAGCGTTTTGGGTTAAAATATCAATCAGTGTCATTTTTCTTCTCCTATTTTTAACAAAAAATAAAAATATTAAAAACATTATATCACTAAATCAATCCAAGTTCAACACAAAGATACGGTTGATTTATTTGAAATTTCAAATATAATTAAATTATAGGATATAAGGAGGCATTGAGATGGATTTACAAAGCATCATTAATGAGAGTAAAAATATAGTTTTCTTCGGCGGTGCCGGTGTTTCAACCGAAAGCGGCATACCCGATTTCAGAAGCGTTGACGGTTTATATAACCAAAAATATGATTATCCGCCCGAACAGATTTTAAGCCACACATTTTTTGTGCGAAACACAGCCGAATTTTACAGGTTTTATCAAGACAAAATGCTCTGTCTTGATGTAGAGCCTAATGCGGCGCATTACAAACTTGCCGAACTTGAAAAAGCGGGCAAATTAAGCGCTGTTGTTACGCAAAATATTGACGGCTTGCATCAAAAAGCAGGCAGTAAAAAGGTATATGAACTTCACGGAAGCGTTCACAGAAATTATTGTACTAAATGCGGAAAATTCTTTGATGCCGAGTATATAAAAGCGGCTGAAGGCGTGCCGAAATGCGAGTGCGGCGGCGTTATAAAGCCTGATGTGGTTTTGTATGAAGAGCCGCTTGATGACAGAACCGTTAACGGCGCGGTAAAGGCAATCAGGAACTGCGATACTATGATAATTGCGGGTACTTCCTTAAAGGTTTATCCTGCCGCAGGACTGATTAATTATTTCAGCGGTAAGCATTTGGTGCTCATCAATTTAGAACAAACAAACGCCGACTCGCTTGCAGATTTGGCAATTCACGGCAAAGTCGGCGAAGTGTTGGGAAAGATTAAGGTTTAAAAATGATTTATACTTTAACATTAAATCCGTCGCTTGATTATTACCTCGGCGTTGATTATCTTGAAAGTGACAGAATAATAAGAGCTAATAATTCATATCTCACTTTTGGCGGAAAGGGCATCAATGTTTCTGCTGTTTTAACAATGCTCGGCGTTGAAAACACTGCGCTCGGAATTGCCGCAGGTTTCAGCGGTAAGGAACTATTGAATAAGCTTGAAAAAGAGAATATTAAATCCGATTTTTTCTATTCCGATGACGGCGCAACGAGAATAAATGTAAAAATTAAATGCGACAGCGAATATGATATAAACGCCGCAGGTGCGCCAATTAACAATGATTTAATTAGTAAACTTTTGGTAAGAATTAATACCATTAAATCGGATGATATGCTAATAATAAGCGGTTCACTTCCTTCCGATTGTCCTAAAGATTTATATAGCAGAATTGCGAGCGAACTTTTCAAAAAGGGAGTAAAAATAATTGCCGATACAACAGGTAAAGTGCTACTTGATTTGCTCAAATATAAGCCGTTTTTGATAAAGCCTAATACGGACGAGCTCGGTGAATTGTTCGGCGTAAAAATCACAAGTAGCGATGATGTTATTTCTTACGCAAAACGCCTGCAGGGTATGGGCGCATTAAATGTTTTGGTTTCTCGCGGAAAAGACGGTGCGGTTTTGCTTACCGAAAAAGGTGAAGTTAAAGAGATTGGCGTATATAACAGCGAAATTGTAAGTACAACCGGCTGCGGAGACAGTATGCTCGCAGGCTTTGTTGCGGGATACAATGATAAAAATGATTTTGATTATGCTTTAAAACTCGGCTCAGCGTGTGCTGCCGCAACCGCGTTTAGCGAATGCTTGTGCAACATCGAAAAGATTAAGCATTATTTAGATTTTTTTGACCGCTAACTGATGTTGGCGGTTATTTTTTAGTTGAAAAACGGCTAAAGCGATTAAAAAAATACCGAAAATTTTTCTGAGTAAGCTCTCATCAATGCTTTTGTTTAAAAAATAACCGCATATAACGCCGATTAAGCCGAAAATGATTAGCGGAAGTATTGATTTATAATCAATTAATTTGTTCTTTATATGGAAAATTATTCCAACAGCGGAACAGGGTATAAAAAACAATAGATTTATGCCTTGTGCTTTTAATTGCGACATATTTAAAAATAGCGTTAAATAGATGATTAACACAGAACCGCCGCCTATGCCTATAGCGCCTAAAAATCCCGCAACTACTCCGATTATTATGTTTATAACCGTCATTTTATTATCATCCTTATACCTGCCCAAAGCATAAATGCCGAAAATACATATTTGAGCATTTTAGATGGTATTTTTTTAAGCGTTAAGCCTCCGATAATTGCTCCGACTATACCAGCGGGAATATATATAAAGGCATCGCTTAAACTAAAGGAGCCTTGCTTCAAATAAAAAAGCGTACTGACTATCGATAGCGGCAGTATTACTGCGGTTGAAGTTGCTTGAGCAGATTGCTGCTCAAGCCCTTTGCTTTTTAAGTACGGAACGGTTATCATGCCGCCGCCCGAGCCTAAAAGCGAATTGATTACGCCTATTGTAAAGCCTGCAATTTTTTCCTTAATTTTCATACAATTATTATTTCAAAATATAATTAAAAAATGCACCTTTAGCCGGGCTAAAAGTGCATTTCTTTTTTTACTGTCCCGCCGTGCCGGTTCACTGCAGATAATAACCTGCGTGTAAACAGGTGGGTGATGTCTGTTCGGGTTCACGCTCCCTTCGTCCGCTGCGCGGGAGGTCTGCAATCCGCCGCCCAAGGCAAATCCCTATAAATAGTGTGTTGGGTCATAAATGCTAATGATTATCGAACACGGCAGGATTTTATCTTACTGTTCAAGCTCAAACGGCTCTATTTCGTATAAATCCTGCAATCTTTCTTCAAAAATTGAAGCAATTTCATCTAAAGTATCTTCGTCCTCAATAGGAGCCAAAAGCTCGTCGCCGTTTTCCTCAATAACTTCGAGCACGATTAATTCCGCATCGCCGCTTAAAAGCTCCTCGGGGTCGTCATAAACGGGGATAAGCGCCACATATCTGGCGTCGTCAGTTTCAATTCTGTCGGCAACTTCAAAAGTATGAACTTTGCCTTCATCATCTTCAACAGTAATTATATCGGGATTGTATTCTTTGTTTTCGTCCATAATATCTTCCTCCGTCTATATTAATTTTAACCTATTTCACACAATTTTTCAATAGCATAATTTGTAAATCAAACTCTGTTTAAAACAAAAACTCCCGAAAAATCGAGAGTTTGGAGCTGATAACCGGATTTGAACCGGTGACCTCATCCTTACCAAGGATGCGCTCTACCTACTGAGCTATATCAGCGTGCCATATTATTATAATGATAAAACTCTCATTTGTCAACAAATATTATTGAAAATATTTTTTTGCTGTGATACAATTTTAATATATTAAATTTTCGAGGTGTTATTATGGCAGACGGCGGAAATAAACTAAGAATGTTATGCGTGCTTGATATTTTGCGTAAATACTCGGATGAGGACCATCCTTTATCTTCAAGGAAGATCAGCCAATTGTTGCTTGAAAAATACGGCATTAAGTGCGACAGGAAAGCTACTATTTATGACGATATTAACTCCTTGAAGCTCTTTAACGATAACTGCTTTAATATTGAAAGGGTATCGTCTCCGCAGAAAGGCTTTTGTATTTATGAAAGAGAGTTTCAGCTTACCGAGCTGTATTTGCTGTGTGACGCCGTTCAGGCGGCGCAGTTTGTAACTAAAAAGAACACGAAGCAGCTTATTTCAAAATTAGAGTCGTTCGCAAGCGTATATCAAGGATCGGATATAGGCTCAATGGTCTATATTGATAACCGCAGAAAAAGCAGCAACAATCAGATTTATTACAATATTTTCTTTATTCACCAGGCAATAAGTGAAAAGAAGAAAATCGAAGTAAGTTACATAAGGCACCAGGTTGATAAAAACAGGGAAAGGCATTTTACTGTAAGTCCCTATGCTATGATTTGGTCAAACGATTGCTATTATTTAATTTGCAATAATGATACAAAGCAAAACCTTATGCATATGCGCCTTGACAGAATAAGCAAGGTTGAAATACTTGACGAGCAAGCAAGACCATTTGAAAACTATACTAATTATAAAGGCAAATTTGACTCTGCGGATTATGCCTCTAAGATGTTCAGCGCTTTTGCGGGAAAAGAAGAAGTTATTGAGCTTGTTTGCGATAAATGTATCTATCAGGAGCTTATCGACAGGTTCGGCAGCAAGTATGTAAGAAAGCTTGACCACGATTTTGTTTATGTTTCATTTAAGGGCGCGTTAAGCGGCGGTTTAGTCAACTGGATTATGCAGTACGGCGACAAAATTTATATTAAAAGCCCTAAGAATTTGCAGAGTATGTTTAACAATAAACTCCAGCAGATAAAGGACTTTCAGGCAAAAAGAGATAAAAAATTACCGGAATTCCAAAAACATTAAAAATCCGCTTGACATTATTGGCTGAATATTGTATTATATTTGAGCGTTAAAACGGATGTGATCCATTAGCTCAGACGGCAGAGCACTTGACTTTTAATCAAGGTGTCCGGG
>CADBNM010000134.1 GCA_902796055.1 Oscillospiraceae bacterium | reverse complement strand
TTAGCGATCAATTTTGCAGCTTTCATTAGGGCAATTACTCCTTTCGTTAGATTTTATATGATGCTTTTTTACTCTTATATTATATGTATGATTTTTGACAATGTCAATCTTTGTATGATTATTTTGGTTGAGTAAACAAAATATAAAAACAATATTTGGTATTTTTGTTACAAAAATTTCAGGACAAATAAACTAAAATGTATAAAAAATCAGAGCCGAAAAGCCCTGATTTTTTGCGATTACTTATCAAATTTTAACTGCTTTTTGGCAGGATTATTTCTCTGCCTGCTGTTTCAAGTAAGCGTTGATAAAGCCGTCAATCTCACCGTCCATAACGGCGTTAATATTACCTGCTTCAAAGCCTGTTCTGTGGTCTTTTACAAGCGTGTAAGGCATAAAGACATATGAGCGAATTTGGCTTCCCCAGGTGATTTCGCGCTGGTCGCCTTTAATGTCGCTTATCTTTTCGGCTTGCTGTTCCTCTTTGAGCTTAACAAGCTCCGAACGCAGCATTTTCATACAAACCTCGCGGTTTTGGTGCTGGCTTCTTTCAACCTGACTCGAAACCACAATTCCCGTAGGAATATGAGTAAGTCTTACCGCCGAAGAGGTTTTGTTTACCTTTTGTCCGCCTGCGCCCGATGCGCGGTAGTAGTCCATTTTAATGTCGTCGGGATTGATGTCAACCTCTACCGAATCATCAATTTCGGGCATAACCTCAAGCGCCGCAAACGAAGTGTGCCGTCTGCCTGCTGCGTCAAAAGGCGATACTCTTACAAGGCGGTGAACACCGTGCTCACCTTTTAGGTAGCCGTAGGCATTTTCACCTTCAAAAAGGACGGTTGCGGATTTAATTCCTGCCTCGTCACCGTCAAGATAGTCGAGCGTTGAAACCTTAAAGCCTTGCTTTTCGCCCCAGCGGGTGTATAGTCTTAACAACATCTGAGCCCAGTCCTGAGCTTCCGTTCCGCCCGAGCCCGGGGAAAACTTGATAATCGCATTTTTGGAGTCGTATTCACCTGTAAGCAGGGTTAAAAGAGTGAGGCTTTCGAGCTCCTTTTTAAACTCGTCTATTGACTCTCGGCACTCGTCCAAAAACGACAAATCCTCTTCCTCGTCGGCAAGCTCAATCATTGCCATAGCGTCGTCATATTTTCCTTTAAGAGCAGCATATTTGCGCAGCTTTGCCGCGATTTCACTAAGCCTTTTTTGCACCTTTTGGCTGTTTTCAATATCGTCCCAAAAGCCGCTTTGAGCCGACTGCTCTTCAAGCTCGGCTTTTTCTTTTTCAAGCTCCTTGAGCCTGAGTGCGTCCGCAAGATCCTCAAGCTCTTTTTGCTGAGCTTTCAACTCAAATTTTAATTCTTCATACTGTACCATAAAATCACCACAGAAAATTATATACTATAAGTGACTAAATTGCAATTGATTTTTTTATCATTAGGTTGTATAATATCAAGCACTACACTATTATGGAGAACAATATGTACGAAAACGATAAATGCCAATATTGCGGCGAACAGTTCGCAAAAAACGATGATGTTGTAGTCTGTCCCGACTGCGGTGCGCCTTACCACAGGCGTTGCTGGGAGGAGCACGGCGAGTGCGCTTTCGCAAAAGAACACGCCGAGGGATTTGTCTATAACAGGCAAAGCAAGCCCGCGCAGCCTGCACTTCCCGAGGATGAAGACTTTATTGAAAAAATAAAAAAAGAGTTCTTAAAAGACAACGAGAAGCCCTCATCTAAAACAAAAATTTGCGAATGCTGCGGCTCAAATCTCATAACCGAGGACGGATATTGCGTTAACTGCAGGCACCAACAGGGTGAACCGATAGATGAAAAGAAAAGGCGCAAAGCGGTTGAAAAAAATCCCTTTGAGCAGGTTGACCCGGACGATGAAATTCTCGGCGAAAAGGCTTCGGATATTTCCCTGGTTATTCGCACAAACTCCGCAAAGCTGCTGCCGAGGCTGAAAAAAACGGATGAAAAGAAATTTAAAATCGGCTGGAATTGGAGCGCGTTCTTTTTCGGCTATTTATACTTGTTTTTCAGAAAGCTTTACAAATACGGCGTAATCATAATTTTAGCAGAGGTACTGCTCTTTAATGTTATTAATGTGTCGCTCGGCAATCCGCTTAAAGCCATTCAAACCGAGGGCGCGTCAGCTTATTCCGCTTATAACGATGTCGCCTCCGATAAGTCGTTAAATGCCGACGCAAAAGTCACTGAACAGACGAAAATAATAAACAATCTCAGCGAAGCTTTGATTAAAGACGGCACCATGCAAAAAGCATATACGGTTGTTTTCGGCTCGCTGTTAATTTGCAACATAGCCTGCGCCTTGCTCTTTAACTACCTTTATTTGCACCACTGTGTCGAAACGGTTAAAAGGATGCAAAACAGCGCAGATATGCTCGGGGAAATGAGCGATAAAGATTATAAATTTAATCTTCTCGCAAGAGGCGGCACAAGCATTTTCGGCGTGGTATTCGGCTACTTTATCAGAGCGTTTATAGAGTACCTGATTACAATGATTATATCTTCTTTTTAATTTTTTATTGACAAAAGGGCTTTTCGCTGTTAGAATATAACAGCTTTTAAATAAAGCGGGACTTTCAAATATTTATGAAAAGTTCTTCCTTGGCACATTTTGTGCCCATATGACCGGAAGGAGGTGTCAAAGAATGTCAAAATATGAAGTTCTTATGCTTTTCTCACTCAAAGACGGTGAAGAGGGCAGCGAGGCTTTGAAGGAAAAGTTCCTCGGACTTATTTCCGAAAACGGCAATCTTGGCGAAGTCGATGTATGGGGCAGACGCAAGCTTGCTTATCCCGTAAACGACGAGCCGGAGGGCTACTATGTTCTCGCAAACTTTGAAGCTGAACCGCATTTCCCTGTTGAGTTTAACCGTGTATTCGGTATCACAGACGGTGCGCTTCGTGCTATGATTGTAAACAAGGAGGAAAAATAATGCTTAATTCAGTAGCAATTATGGGCAGATTAACTGCTGATC
>CADBNM010000133.1 GCA_902796055.1 Oscillospiraceae bacterium | reverse complement strand
GATCAGCGGTGCTGCTCAGATGGACGGTGCTATCCTTGTAATCGCTGCATCTGACGGTCCTATGGCTCAGACTAAGGAGCACTTACTCCTTGCTCGTCAGGTAGGTGTACCGGCAATCGTTGTATTCCTTAACAAGTGCGATCAGGTTGATGACGAAGAGCTTCTTGAACTCGTAGAGATGGAAGTTGCAGAGACTCTCGCTGAGTATGAATTCCCCGAGGATTCACCGATCATCAAGGGTTCTGCTCTTAAGGCACTCGAGTATTCGGGCGACGATATTAACGCTCCCGAGCTCGCTTGCATTTGGGAACTCATGGACGCAGTAGACAGCTACATTCCTACTCCCGAGCGTGACGATAGCAAACCTTTCCTTATGCCTGTTGAGGACGTATTCACTATCACAGGTCGTGGTACAGTTGCTACAGGTAGAGTTGAAAGAGGTCAGCTCAAGATGAACGACACAGTTGAAATTGTTGGGCTTCAGGACGAAAAGCGTTCAACAGTTGTTACAGGTATCGAAATGTTCAGAAAGCTTCTCGATTATGCAGAGGCAGGCGACAATATCGTTGCACTCCTTCGTGGTATTCAGAGAACAGACATCGAAAGAGGTCAGGTACTTTGTGCTCCCGGTTCAATCAATCCTCACACCAAGTTTAAGGGTCAGGTTTATGTATTGACAAAGGATGAAGGCGGCAGACATACTCCGTTCTTCAACAACTATCGTCCTCAGTTCTATTTCAGAACAACTGACGTTACAGGCGTTATCAATCTTCCCGAAGGCACAGAGATGTGCATGCCCGGAGACAATGTTGTTATGTCTGTAGAGCTCATCACTCCCATCGCTATTGAAGCAGGTCTTCGTTTCGCTATCCGTGAAGGCGGCAGAACTGTAGGTTCAGGCGTTGTTACCGAGATTGATGAATAATTTGTAATCATTCGATTAAAATCGGGCGGAGAAATCCGCCCGATTTTTTCAAAAAACTAATAGTACTTCATATATATAATTATGTTTTTAATGTTGACATAATATTTTTTGTATGTTATAATCATTACATATAATTATAAAATACTATTTGAGGTGGTATATAAATGAAAAAGATTATTGCAATTTTAATGGCTGTAATTTGTGTGTGTACTGTTTTTGCAGTAGGCGCAAGTGCAAAAAAAGGCGATAGCAGAGAGAATAGTGTAAAGGTTGTAACCGGCGTAAAAGGCGGCGGTGGCGGCGGTGAAATCACACCTCCTTCGTCCTCTTATTCTCCCGGAGACACAGTAACCTTCCACATAATTCCTTATGATGGCTATAGAATTAAGCAGGTTTGGGTAAACGGTGTTGCTATGGGTCCCATCAGTGAATATACTTTTGAGAATATTCAGGAGGATTCAACAATTTATGCTGAGTTTGAGAAGATTTCGGATAAAGAAAAAGAAACAACCAAGCCCGGAACCAACCCCACAGAGGCTACTAAGCCCGGAAAGAAAAACGGCGGAAGCAAATCTCCTAAGACAGGTGCAAATGTTAACTCTGTTGTTCTTTGCTCACTTGGAGTTTTAGTAGTTGGCGGTGTTGCAGCCGGCACTATCACAAAGAAGAACCGTAAGGAAGATTAATTTTGGCTAACAATGTAAGGCTCCGATTTTCGGAGCCTTTTTTATGGTAAATACTATGGAAGAAAAAAACAAAAAGTCCCCGGCATTTGTTATAGCGGTAGCGGTCATATTGATTTTGATTGCGGCGGTTCTCGGCTATCTCGGCAAAATGTGGTATACAGACTATAAAGCTCAAAAAATCAGCAGCGGTGTAGAAACCTTTTATAATACCACTAAATCCGCCAAGAAAAAAGCCGTAAAGCCCTTAGCGGATAATCCTATTGATTTTAAAGCTCTTAAAAAAACAAACAGCGACTTGTATGCTTGGATTAAAGTACCGGGAACAAAGGTGGATTATCCTATTGCCCAGTCTCCTACGGATGATTTTTTCTATTTGCATCATGATTATTTGAAAAATTATCTGTTTGAGGGAACTCTTTATACAGAGCTGTGCAATTCGAAAAGCTTCGGCGACCCGATAACTCTTATTTACGGTCACAATATGTATACCGACGACGGTCCGATGTTTACAACCCTGCAGCGTTTTGAAAATCAGGAGTTTTTTGATAAGCACTCTAAGTTTTATATCTATACCGAAAAACACATTTTAACTTATAAAATCTTTTCCGTTTTCAGATATGATGACCGCCATATAATGAATTCCTTTGATTTTTCCCGCGCCGAGGTGCTTAAAGACTTTCAAAACACTCTTTTAAACCCTCGCTCGATAGAAAAATATATTCGTGAAGATACAACTCTTAATAAAGACAGCAAGGTTGTTATTTTAAGCACCTGCTGTGAAAATGATAAAAGCGCAAGACTGTTAGTTAGCGGAGTGTTGATAAAAAATGAAAGAACAAAATAACGAAAACGAAATACTCAATAATGCTTTTTATAAGGGCAGCGAAAAAAAGTCCGAAAAGGAGCCTGTCCAAAACGATTTTCTTAAAAACCTTATAGAAAATGACGAGCAGGAAGGAAGCTTCGATCCTGCTTCCGCGCTTGATGATGTTGTTTTTTCGGGCGGTGCAAAGCTGCAGTCGCAGCGCTTTGTTGAAAAGTCAAGAAAAATGAGCAGTGTTTCAGCTCATCTTGCGAGCGAAAAGTCGTCGGCAGAGCCCGAGCCCGATATAAAAGAGCCGAGCGAGCCGGAAATTGAAGAAGACTCCTCTTTTGTGAGCTTTGAATCCGCGGACGAGGAATATCAGCCAAAACAAACTTCGTCCTCAACAAAAAAGCCGGTCAAAAAGGAGAAAAAATCTTCCTTTAGCAAGGGACAAAAGGTTGCTATTTCCATATTGCTGATAATTTTTATTGCGGTTCTTGCCTTGGCGCTCACAGTTTTTCTAATGCACTATTTCGGCAAGAAAAACACTATGGCTGATAATTACGGTGACAATTTCAGAGACACTATAGTCTATAACGGCGTCACTTACCACTATAATCCCGATGTAACAAGCGTGGCTTTTATGGGGGTCGACCGCGAGACCTTCGGTCTTAAGGATGAGCTTGTCGGAACTGCCGGGCAGTCGGATGTAAATATGGTGGTTACAATCAATACAAAAACCGGCAAGAGCAATGTAATCGTCATTCCCCGTGATGTTTATTGCGATATTGATAAATATTCGCACTCCGGCAAGTATATAGGAACCGAAAAAGCTCAGCTTTGCCTTGCTTATTCTTATGGTGACGGTAAGGTGACGAGCTGTACAAACACGGTGACGAGTATACAGCGAATACTTTACGGTGTACCGATAAATACCTTTGTTGCACTTAATCTTGACGGTGTGGCGAAGCTCAATGACTGTATAGGCGGTGTAACGCTTGTATGTCCTAATAATTTTGCAGATTATACTGCGGGGCAAAGCGTTACTCTTCACGGTGATGAAACCGAAGCCTTTATTCGCAGCCGTGAGCATACATTAAAGGGCGATGAAAACCGAAGAGAACGCCAAACAGCATATGTTAAGGCTTATGTTTCTCAGGCAGCTAAAATGAGCTTGCAGAACCCTTCGGTGCTAAGAACTGTATACGATACGGGCAAGGGCTATACGGTAACTAACTTAACCCTTTCAAGAGGACTTTTCTTCGGCACTGTAATTCTTTCAAATCCTGCCGAGATAATGAATTTTAACAATGTGGTCTCGTTAAAAGGCACTTTGAAGGAGGATAAACTCCATTACGCTCAGACTATTCTCGATGAAAAAGCGGTGCTTGAAACTGTGCTTGACATTTACTATGTACCTGAAAAATAGTTAAAACAGCGATGCTGCTGACGCAGTATCGCTGTTGTTTATTTTGTTATATTTACTTATCCTTTAATCAAAGCTTACCGGCTTTGTATCCGAGCCTTTAAACGGATTGTTTTCAGGCGAAGGTTCGGATAAACTGAAATACATTTTAGCCGCCTTCGTTGTGCCGAAATCGGTGTTTGAACCGCTGTTTTGCACCTTGTTAAACGCTTCTCTGAATAGCTGATTATGGGCTTCTTCTCTGTTGAGCAGGAAATCTATTGTTTCTCTTACTTTTTTGTCCTCAATCTGTCTGTAGAGGTATTCGTACACAACCTTAGCTCTTTGCTCTGAAGCGATGTTTGAAAGCAGGTCGGCGCACAAATCACCTGTAACCGAAACATAATCGCCTGTCCAAGAGTAGCCGGAGGCGTTAATAAGCCCGGGATTTAAGCCTAAAATAACATGGCTTTGAACCTCTCCCGCGTCAACCTTTGCAGCGTCAACATCGTGGCCGTTCAAAAGGTTTATAGTCTGCGCCACCATTTCCATATGCCCTAATTCCTCAGCGGCGATGTCTAAGAATAAATCTTTGATTTCAGGGTCTTTTATCCTGAAACTCTGCGCCATATATTGCATGGCAGCTTTGAGCTCTCCGTTTGCGCCGCCCAACTGTTCGTGTAAGAGCGCGGCGTATTGCGGATTAGGTCTTTCAACCGCTACAGGGTGAAATAATTGTTTTTCGTGTTTGAACATATTAGCTGTCCTTTCTTTTATTATTTATATTTATTTTCACCATTATATTGTGTTGTATTCGCTGTAACAGGTTGTCAGTATCAAAACTAAGAGCGAAGGTGCCGTTGCCTGAGTATTCTTAAGTAGCTTTATCTTATCTTTTTAGCATAAACCTGATTATTTCTTTCAAGGCAAATGTATCCGCTCGGGATTTTCATCCAATACTCCTTGTTTTTGTAAACTATCTGTGCAGTAACGCGTGTTCCTTTCCTAAGCACCGCCTCGGCGTTCAAATTTCCCGAAACGGTGTGCGCCTTACCGTCTTTGGTAAGATTTTTAACCTTTTTAACTTTGTAATTTGTCCCTGCGCCTGCGCGCACTTTCATATTGTATAGTAACTCGTATACTCCGTCGTCATACTTCAATTTAGCTTGGTCTTTTTTCTTTTTGGTAGCCTTGAGCAGATAAAAATAGCCTCGTCTGTCAGCTTCTAAAACGCTCGGCTTGCATATAAGCTCGTGCGTTTTTTTGTTGTATTTAAAGTATTTTGCTCGGTTTATTCCGTTAATTGTCTGCGTATACTTGTTGCCGTAATAATATGGGTCTAAAACCGTCACAGTACCGTTGTTGTTTAGCCTCGCAACATAAACAAAATGCCCATCGCTCGAGAAATAACCTTTTCCGCCGACATTTGCAATTACACCGCCGCCGCTCTTGAGGCACTTTTCCATTTCCGAAAGGGAAGTGGTCAGATGGAAGTCTATTCCGTATTTTTTGTGTAAGAGTGCGCAGACTCTTTGCATATCCGTGCCGTCGTTTGCTCTGCAGCCGGCTTTTATCAATATGTTTGTCCATTTTTTGAGATTGTATTTGTATTTAGTCAGGTTTTCAAGCGCCATAAGAGATGCACAAACTCCGCAGCCGCTCGTTGCAACAGTTGCATCAGGGTGAGCTGGCGAGGGATAAGGTATGCTTTCTCCAAGCGCTGAATTTTGTTGTATATATGTATATGCCATAAATTCACCTCCTTATTTTATTATATTTATTATCATATTAATTGTGACTATGCAAAGTATAGCAATAAGCGTGTAAAAAACAGTTATATTTATGCAATATTTTTGTATAATTTACTTGAAAAATGAATAAATATGCAGTATAATACATTAAGAATTTTAATAAGGGGTTATTTTATGGATAAGTCACAAATCAAAAAAGTGCTTTTGGCATATTCGGGAGGTCTTGATACTTCCATCATTATTCCTTGGCTCAAGGAGAACTACAATAACTGCGAGGTTATCTGCGTAAGCGGTAATTTCGGTCAGGAAAGCGAGTTTGTAGGGCTTGAGGAAAAGGCGCTTAAAACAGGCGCAAGTAAGCTGTATATAGAAGATTTAACCGAGGAATTTTTAACCGAGGTTGCGTTCGAAGCTGTTAAGGCAGGAGCAAAGTATGAAAACGATTACCTTTTAGGCACGGCTCTTGCTCGCCCGATTATCGGCAAAAGGCTTGTTGAAATTGCAAAGAAAGAGAAGGTTGACGCTATTTGTCACGGTTGCACGGGTAAGGGTAACGACCAGGTGCGTTTTGAGATGGCGATTAAATTTTTTGCGCCCGATATGCCTATTATTGCTCCGTGGCGCGAGTGGGAACTCAAATCCCGCGAAGAGGAAATCGAGTATGCCGAGGCGCACAATGTTCCGCTTAAAATCAGTAGGGAAACCAATTATTCCAAGGATAAAAACATCTGGCATTTAAGCCATGAGGGACTCGACCTTGAGAACCCGATGAACGAGCCTAAGTATGACGACCCGTCCTTCCTTGAAATGGGCGTGTCGCCCGAGCAGGCTCCCGATAAACCCGAATACCTTACAATTCATTTTGAAAAAGGTATCGCTACCGAGGTTAACGGCGTTAAAGTCGGTGCGGTTGAATTGCTTAAAACTCTCAATGAGCTTGGAGGCAAACACGGTGTCGGCATAACAGACCTTGTTGAAAACCGCCTTGTCGGAATGAAGAGCAGGGGAGTTTATGAGAACCCCGGCGCAGAAATTCTTTACCGCGCTCACGAAATTCTTGAAACTATCACTCTCGATAGGGAAACTATGCACTATAAGCAGCTTGTCGGCATAAAGTTTGGCGAGGTGCTTTATTACGGTCAGTGGTACACTCCGCTTCGTTATGCGCTTCAGGCGTTTGTTGATGAAACTCAGAAAACCGTAACGGGCGATGTTAAACTCAAACTCTATAAGGGCAATATTATCCCCGCCGGCGTAACTTCGCCCTATTCGCTTTATGATGAAGAAGTTGCGACCTTTGATGAAGATACCGTTTATGACCAAACCGATTCGCAGGGCTTTATTAACCTTTACGGGCTCTCGGCGAAGGTTTACGCTCAAATGAAAAAGAAGAACGGATTAATGTAATGGAAAAACTGTGGACAGGGCGCTTTAAAAAGCCCATAAACGAAATTGCGGATAAATTTAACGCTTCCATAACCTTTGACAGCCGAATGATAAAGCAGGATATTCTCGGCTCTGTGGCGCACGCTAAAATGCTTGCAAAACAGTCTATTATCCCGCAAAATGAAGCCGATTTGATAGTCGAAACTCTTACCGCTATTCTTGCCGATATCGAGCAGGGGACGCTGCAAATTGATTTTTCGTGCGAGGATGTGCATATGTTTGTCGAACAGGAGCTGACCGCAAGGCTCGGAGATGTCGGCAAAAAGCTGCATACCGCAAGGAGCAGGAATGATCAGGTTGCGCTCGATTTGCGTATGTATTTGCGCGACCAAACGCTCGAAATAATAGAACTAATCAAAGAAAATATCAGGGCAATTTTGTCTGTTGCCGAGGCTAATACGGACGCTGTAATGCCGGGTTATACGCATTTGCAGCGCGCTCAGCCCATTTCTTTTGCGCAGCACCTGTTGGCGTATGCGTCAATGCTTTTGCGCGATGTCGACAGGCTTTCGGATGCTCTTAAAAGACTTAATGTAAGCCCGATAGGTTCTTGCGCGCTCGCAGGCACCACTTTCGATACCGACCGCGCTTTTGAGGCTGAACTTTTGGGCTTTTCCGAGCCGTGCATTAATAGTATTGACGGTGTTTCGGATAGGGATTTTTGCCTTGAACTAATGTCCGATTTTGCTATAGCGATGATGCATCTTTCGCGCTTTAGCGAAGAAATTGTGCTCTGGTCAAGTTGGGAGTTTCGCTTCATTGAACTTGATGATTCTTTCACTACCGGTTCGTCAATAATGCCGCAAAAAAAGAACTCGGATATGGCTGAACTCGTGCGTGGTAAAACCGGCAGGGTGTATGGCGACCTGATGGCTCTTTTAACCACTTTAAAGGGCTTGCCGTTGGCGTATAATAAGGATATGCAAGAGGATAAAGAGGGGATTTTTGATGCTGTTGATACGCTTAAAATCTGCCTCGAAGTCTTTGCGCCCATGGTTGAGAGTATGAGCGTTAAAAAGGATAATATGCTCGCTGCCGCAAAAGAAGGCTTTATTAATGCAACCGACCTTGCGGACTACCTTGCAAAGAAGGGTGTTCCGTTCAGGACAGCCTATAAAATTACAGGTGAAATAGTGGCGTACTGCATTGATAATAATAAGGATTTGGAGAGTATGGAAATCGGCGAATTTAAAGCATTTTCGCCCGTTTTTGAGGACGACCTTTACGGCGAAATCTCACTCGAAGCCTGCCTAAAAAAACGCTCCTCTTTCGGCGGCACTTCTCCCGCCTCCACCCGCACCCAAATCACTCAAATCAAATCAAAACTGTAATAATTCCGAATTAAAAGTTAGCGAGTTTCCTTTTGGAAACTCGCTTCAGCGTGTAGAAAAACCTTTTTCTACACTCTGAAATATAAATTTGAGATAAAATTTTATGAATTATTTATAAGAAATTTTAGTCTGCACGATTTTAGCCACTTTTTCGACAGTCTGTAGCGAGTTTCCTTTTGGAAACTCGCTTATTTCGTAGGGGTCGATGTCCTTCATCGACCCGCGTAGGGAATGGCGATTTCGACATTCCGTTCTAATCAAGCGCGAATGTGTCGCCCTTCATCCGCCTTGGCGGATTTTATCCTGCAACGCAGGATTTCATCACGAAGTGATTTCATCGGCGAAGCCGATTTCATTAAACTTGCACCGCAAGTTGATACAATCAGGTGTGGACAGCGTCCGCCCTCAATGAACGATTTATCGTTCTATTCATGCCGCTTGCGGCAATTCATGTCGTAGCCAATTCATGACGGCAAATCCGTCAATTCATTAAAAAGGTCGCAGACCTTTTCGTGCGTTTTAATTAATTAACTAAGATTTAAAATAATGACAAACCCTTATTTATGTCTATTTTTATCTATTTTGTTATAAAACCCCATCCTTTTTTCTACATTTTGATATATTGCTTTTCTTAAAATTATATAATATAATAATTATGAACAAATATATCCAAAAACTCTAAGAAAGGATGGATACTATCATGAAAACAATAATAAGAAGAACATTATCTGTAATGCTTACAGTAGTAATGCTCGTATCGTGCTGGGTGTTTGCAGCACCTAAAGCGAATGCTGCTGATCCTTCTTCCGGTGGCAAATATTATGTAACTATTGATTGGCATGTTGATGATGACAGTGGTAAAGACAACCAAATCGTAATCAAATACAAAGGTCAAAACGGTGGAACTGCCGATCAGCGCGTTTATAAAAACGGGTCGGATGGTAATGTTGCTTCCTCAAACGGCAACTTTTCTCAGAAATATGCGTTGTCCGGCGCACCTTACGCTATCTGGATTAAAATCAGCTGCGCCGGCGGTACGGCTATCGGTCAGTCAAAATGGTGGGTTACTAAATTAACAGTTTCCCCGAATTCCGACTATACAACCGGCGCTAAAGTTTTGTTTAACGGTCAATGGGGCGGCTGTAAGTACGGCGCATGGGCGGGCTCCTCTTCAGGTACCTGCACTCTTCCCCAATCTTATGACGACCCCAATATCGGTGATAAGAGGCACACTAACTCTGATTATGATAGCGTATCAGGTCAGGCTCCGGCACTTACAACTCTCGGCGCTATAGGCGGCGGTGCTTCCTCACTTACTTTGAATACTGACGGTACTCAAAAAACCTCGGCGGCTTTCACTACAGGCACACCTAAGGACCAGTATGGCGTTGTTTGGAATCAGAATACACCGTCTCTGTCCTCGGACAAAGCGGGCGGTACCGGTTTCTCAAACAACTGTATTACCGCTCCCTCAAGCAGTAACCGCTCAAATAATTACTATGTTAAAATCACTCAGACCTGCGGTTCGTTATCAAATACAAAGTCGGTTTTGATTAATGTATTTGACTATGAAGTAACCTTCAAGAATAAAGACGGTTCAACTATGCATACGGAAACCATTGACTATGGAGGAAGCGCAACCGCGCCTTCGAGCCCGACTTACGGTCCGGACGCTACATATCACTATACCTTCTCCTCTTGGTCGGGTGACAGTTACACCTCTCTTACCTCCGGTAAGCAGTCAAGAACCGTAACCGCTAATTATACTTCAACTGCTCATACTTGGGTAGAAGCATCAGGCGTACCGGCGGACAGATACAAGAAGTCTGACGCTAATTGTACTAACGCTGCAGTTTACTACAAGCAGTGCACAGGCTGTAACAGGATTGGCACGGCGACTTATACTTACAGCACGGCTCTCGGTCATGACTGGTCTCGTTGGACTTATGATTTCACTGCTGCAGGTCATAACGGCGACAGTGAACACAGAAGAGTCTGCGGTAACGATGCGTCTCATATTGAATACGGTAATCACAACCATGAAACTTGGAACTACGATGTTTCCACCGTTCCTTCGGACGTAACTCTTAAAGAAGGCTTTGACCCGGACGGTACAACTAATCCGGACGGCTCACTTGAAGGCGGCGAGCACTTCAGCATTTGCCCGACCTGTAAGCATGTTACTTACGGTGCTCATTCTTACCTCTATTCGGAGGAAGACTCTACTCCTGCTACCTGTTCTTCGGTAGGTTGGGATTGCTACAAGTGCGTTTGCGGCAAGTCTTATCTCATTGAGGTTCCCGCTATTGCGCACACATACGGCTCTTATACAACCATCGTTGCGGCAACCTGCACAACTGCAGGCTCCGAGCAGAGAACCTGCTCCGAATGCGGTTATGTTGATACCAAAGATATCCCCGCAACAGGTCACGATTATTATGAAATTTACACCTCTCCCACAAACGGCACAGCAGGCTCCGTATGTTACGGCTGTAACAACGGCTGCGGCAAGTATTGGACAGCGACATATGACAGCGATACTTACACACCTGCAACAGAGTATTCTTCATTGGCACAGGCTAAGAGAAATACTCCCGCTTCGGCAAAAGTAAGTCCTCCG
>CADBNM010000132.1 GCA_902796055.1 Oscillospiraceae bacterium | reverse complement strand
TGTGTTGTGTGGTTACTTCCATTCTACACGTGTTCTGTATGAGTTTTCAACTTTTTCTATCTGTTGCACTTGATAGTATAATTCACCATATATTTAAAAGAACCAAAAGCGAGCCTTTTGGTTCTATTTCTTTTATCTTGACTATATTTTAAAAAACTGCTACAATAAAGTTGCCAAATATAACTAAATATTTTTTGAGCATACTATAAGTGTGACTTTTTATCTTTTGATAAAAATGCATGCTCAGTATTCACATGCTTATATTATGTTCTTGTGTTTAGTTATGTTTGGCGACAGTTGGAGTTTGCATTTTTTGGCGTATGGCTTCGGCTGTGCGCTTTTTTAATATTTATCCCTGATTTTTCGATAGTTTTCCTAAATTATTGAAATATGCTTTACAAAAAAGTAATATTATATTGAAAAGACGAAAGGAGCGGTTAATATGAAAATCAAAAAATATTTATCTTTAATTTTGGCAGTGCTGTTATTGTGCGGCTCGGTGCCGATTGCATTTGCCGAAACGACTGTCCCTGCATACTCGCTTTCGCACGGAGATACTTTCACACTTGGGCGTTGGCCGCAGAGCGAAGTTAAGGACGCTGCACTTCTATCCGAATTAAATTCGCTTTCGGTGCAGTTAAATTCTTACGGATATAAACAAAAAAAAGCCGACGCCGACGGAAATAAACAAACCGTTGATATGTCTTACGGTGATGTTGAGTATGGCGGCGAGATTTACCGCAAAGTTGTAATAAATGAGTACAGACCTCTTTATATTCTAATTTCCGGAAAAAGATATGAATATTACCAAGAGGAGAACGGTTATCCTTCAGGCGCCACCTATTGGTTCCGCTGGGAACCTGTTAAATGGAGGGTGCTTGCTAAAGAGAATGACGGTGTATATGCTCTTTCCGATATGATTTTAGATGCTCAGTCTTTTCATGAAAGTGGTGAGATAGTTAATTGGGAGGGATGCACTCTCAGGTCATGGCTTAATCAAAACTTTTACAGTTCGGCATTTTCCGATAGTGAAAAAAGCAAGGTGTTAAATTATTATCATCAAAACGAAGATTCACCTGTTTATCCTACTACTGTAAAAGGCGGAGCCGATACTACAGACTTTGTTTGGGTTCTTTCTTATTCGGATTCAATTAACCCGGCATACGGCTTTTCTTCTTCAGATTCGGAATATAATATTGCTCGCAGAGCACAGGGAAGTGACTATGCTAAATCTCAGGGCTTGTGGGTTTCTTACTCTACTAAAGGTTCCTTGTATTCTTATTACGGAAACTCCAAGTGGTGGCTGCGCACACCCGGCTATAGTAAAACTTCTATCACATATGTTAATCAGCGCGGTTTTGTCGTATCCGACCCAACTCTCCCTACCGGTCAAACACCTGCGCAGAGAGGCGTAAGACCTGCTTTTAAATTAAATCTTTCCGCTTCCGTTTCTTTAGTTGAGCGTGCAGATGATTCAACTGACAATAAACCCGTGCAGGCATCCTCGCTTATGCAGGGCGATACTTTCAAAATGGGGCGGTGGCCGCAAAGCAAAGTGACCGACGCTTCACTGCTTAAAACGCTAAATTCTCTTTCCGTTAAGTTATATTCTTATAATTACAAATATGATAGCGAAAACAGACCTTACCAAACTGTTGATATGTCTTTTGGTGATGTTGAATATGACGGCGAGGTTTACCGCAAAGTAGTCCTTAAGCAACAATTCAGACCATATTACACCTCCTGTTCCGTGGCGACACACCCTACTTTCTCTTACCAAGATGAAAACGGATATATGAGGTTCAACACTTATTGGTTCCGTTGGGACCCTATTAAGTGGCGGGTACTTGCTAATGAGGATGACGGTGTGTATGTCATTTCCGATTTAATTCTTGACTCTCAAACATATAATGATTTTTATTTCGGAAACTATTGGGAGGGGTCTAATCTCAGAACATGGCTTAGCAAAACTTTTTATCGCTCGGCATTTTCCGCTAATGAAAAAAGAAAGATGATAAATTATTATCATGAGAACGAAAACTCGCATTGGAAAGAATCGGTAAGCGGCGGTAAAGCCACTACAGATAAAATCTGGCTTCTCTCATATTCGGACGCTGTTAATCCGAAATACGGCTTTTCTTCTTCGGATTCCGAAAGCGATATCGCTCGCACAGCGCAGGGAAGCGACTACGCTAAAGCGCAGGGTTTGCATGTTAGTTACACATCAGATGAAACATACGGCAACGCTCATTGGTGGCTGCGCTCACCCGGCTTGTATGACTTTTATGTTGCGAATATATATGCAGACGGCAGCATACACGGCGCTGATATCGTATATACCACTTGCAACGGCGTTCGTCCGGTTTTTAAACTAAATCTTTCATCTTCCGTCTCTTCGGCTGACCCTGTAGATATTTTAAGGATTATCAACGGTAGAAAACCCTGCAACGGTGCAAGCCTCACATTAAACAACGGCATTGAACAGTCTGTTTATTTTGATGCTACTGCTTATGATATTGATATTGATGAAGGAGCAATTATTAAAGTAACTTATAATAAGAACTCAAATGTAAGCGAAACGCCCGATATTATAACCAAAACCTATAAACTAAATGAATTAGAGCCTTACATAGACCCTTACGGCAATTATACCGGTACATATAGATTTGATTTCAAGTTTGCTCCTGCACAGATTACGGAAAAAGTGACTCTTGCGCTTTATGCAGATGAAACTTCTCAAGAGCCTTTAAAAACAATTACATATTCAGTAAAAGACTATTGCAATGCTGTAATTAATAAATCCGACGATGAAAATCTTGTCGCGCTTTGTAAAGCGATTCTTGACTACGGCGCAGCGGCACAGTTAGAATTTAACTATAACACTGACAATATGGCTGTAGATGAATTCTACAACAAGGAAACTATTGAAGCACTGAAAGCTGATGACATTAAAAATGCCGTATTTTCAAGTGAGTTCGATGTTAGGAGCGGTTCTTTCATCTGTACTTCAAATTTGGATATTAGCCTTCTTATTTCTTCTCCCGTTAAGGTTAAAGGAATAAGCATAGACGGCATGGATGTCGATGACACAAAGGCAAAAGCAATTTATATCGGCAATGACGGAGAAAAATATATAAATATCAGCGGCATTGAGGCAAGATATCTCAACAAAGACTTTACTGTTAATACATCGTCAGGCAATCTTACAATGAATGTAGCATTTTTAACAAAACGCTATATAAGCGAAAACAGAAAACCGAGTGAAGTAAATCTTGCAAAAACAATTTATTTATACGCAAATGCGGCAGATGAATATTTTAACTAAAAGATAATACGGCAAACAGTTTTCTGTCTTACTAAAATTACTACTTATTGCTATATATCCATGTGTTTATTTTTACAATCTTTCTGCCATACCTCGCCACGCGAGGTATGGCACTATCAAATTTCAACATTACCTTTGAGTTTACATTAGTAAACTAATTCGAATAAAAAATCAGATTTAAATAGGAGTTCACTTTTGTGAACTCCTAATCTTTATCGTTTTACGATATCGCACACAGGGGACAGTTACTTGTGTGATAATTCTATTGAACAATGATATCATAATATCATAAAGTTCAATTTTTTGAACTTTTTGCCATACCTCGCAATGCGAGGTATTATCCATCGATATGCACTTCGTGCTCGATATGATTTGCAACACAAATCTCGATATGTTTCACTCGATATACGCCAAAGGCGCAAGAAAAGCGATATTGCAACTGCAATATCGCTGGATTTTAAAAGGCAGTCTCAACAAATTGTTGTGACTGCATTTTAAAAATTTAAGTAAACTTAATTACATTCGCTCCATAGAACATATGGTACTGTTCGCTTTTTTTCGATTGTCGGTAAACGCTTAGCACAACTCCTATGGCAAGATAGACCGCTAAGTTTGAAGAACCGCCTGCGCTGAAGAAGGGGAGCGTGATACCGATAACCGGCAACAATCTCAGGCACATACCTACATTGATGAGCGTTTGACCAATAATCATTGAGGCTATACCCATATCAATCAGGTATCCGTGTCCGTCTTTAGCAGTTTTGGAGTTATACATTATTTTAATAACTATTGCAGCGATTATCAGAATTACTGCAATAGCACCTAAAAATCCCAATTCTTCACCCGCAACCGAAAGAATCATATCATTTTTCGCTTCGGGAATAGAAGCACTTTGAACATAAGTGCCGTTAAACAGCCCTTTTCCCGTTATCTTGCCGGAACCCATAGCATTAATTGCCTGGTTTTGCTGATAGGCGGCGTCTCTCGCGTATTCCTCGCTGTCATAATAAATGAGCGCAAGAAATCGGCTCTTCTGGAAATCTTGTATCAGTCCTGTTGACCATGCAAGCGGAACGGCGGCAATTACAGCCAAACCTCCCGTAAGGAAATATATCCAGTGCAACCCCGCCGCAATAAGCATACCTAAAATGATAAGTGCGAAAACAAGTGCGGAGCCGTCGTCACCCGTAATCATAACAAGACCTACAGGGACAACTGCGTGAAGTCCAATCAGAATAACATTTTTTATTGAATTAATATTGTCTTTAACTGCTTCTAAATGCACTGCAAATGTTATAATGAAGGCGATTTTAACAACCTCGGAGGGCTGAAAGTAAAAGCTTTCCGTTATTTTAATCCAACATCTTGAGTCCTGCCTTGCGTCAGGAGCAACGCCGAAAACAATTGTGAAAACCATAAGCAGCAGCCCGACTGCGCCTATAACCCAGAAGAATTTAACAAAATATTCATAGTTGATCGCGGAAATCAACAGCGCCGCAATAATTCCGACCGGGACGGCAACAAGCATTGAACGGAACTCTGAGGAAATAAGCTGTCCCTCGCTTAAAGTGTTTATGGTTGCGCTGTATACAAGCAGTATGCCGTAAGCTGAGGCGGCAAGACAAAGCAGAAGCAGAAAAACATCTGTTTCCTTAAAACCGTTAGCTATTCTTTTTCCAAAGCCTCTGTCGTTCATAAAACTGCCTTTCATTAACAATAGTTATTTATATTATAAAATAAATTTTAAAAATTTCAACCTTAATATATAATCGTAATCAATTTGTAACAAAGAAAAAAGGGAAGAGGCGAAAACCCCTTCCCATTATATTTAGCAATTATGCTTGTTTTTTAAGCACTTCACCTGTTTTGAGATTGAAGGTAAGAGTTTTAATCATCTTACCGTCTTTAACTCTCAACCTGATAACATCATCTGTGATGTACTCTGCGCCGATAACTTTTTCATCGGTTTTCTTGAAGTATTTTTTAAGCAGCTTCATTTGAGTTTCATCATAGTCGCCTGCATTATCGGATATGAACAGAACATTACCGCAAAGGTTGTTGATGGTAGCAAGCAACTGTCTTTGATTCTTTGTGAATTTAAGGTTATTCTCTCTGAGGAAGAATACATCGGGGTCGTTCATCCAAACTCTGCCGTTGAGATGACGGCGGAAAATGGTATTGTTAATCGCCATTTGCGCGCTTACAATTTCATTGTTAAGAAGTAAGTATTTGGTATAGAATTCACCCTCATAATTCGGGGAAACGTCGCAGCTGATTCTGCAAGCGTCAACGATGCCGATAGCTGTACCTATAGGTGCGCCGCAGCCGAGGAAGAGCTTGTCGCCAACGCAGTCTCGAAGGAAGCACATACCCGCATACATAATTTCACCGCGGCACTTGCCGTTTCTCGGAATAATGCACTGGCTGTATAAGAAGTCGAGCTTAACCATATCAAAGTTCCAATCGTTGAGAACCGCGTCGAATACGCTTCTTATATAGTCTCTTGCTTCCTCGTTGAAAATATCAAAGGTATAAGCGCCGCCCCAAGCGGGAACGCCGATTTGCGGCTTGCCGTTTTCGTCCTTAATGAGCCAATCGGGATGCTCTTTAGCCATTCTTGATACTCTCTGGCAGCTGAAGGGAGCAATCCAAATGCCTGCTTTGTAGCCCTTTTCGTGAATTTTATCCGAAATATATCTCATGCCCTTCGGGAACTTTTCGGGACACGGGTCAAGCCAGTCGCCGACAAAGGGCTCGTAACCGTCGTCAATCTGGAAAATGGATACTTCTTCCTTAGCGGGGTCAAGACCGTTAAGGTCACGGATGATAATATCTTCATTGATGTTCTGGAAATAGTTATACCAAGAAGTATAACCGCTCATATGCCCGTTTCTTGTAGCAGGCATATCCATCATGCCGAAATAGTTATCGAATACTTCGTCATAAGTGCCTTCAAAGTAAACGATGTCAAGCACGGTGTAGTCCTCTGTAACGAGCTTGCCTAAAACATCCTTGTGTATTGCAAAGTAGTCCTCGTTCATTTTAACCTTGAAATAAGTGAAGCCGGTTTTTTCGCTCAGCGAGCCCCAAAGCTTCATATCCTCGCCGTTTCTGATGTATGTATAGCAGTGTGAATGAAATTCGCCGGGCTTTTCGGTGTATTCAACCATATATTCGTCACTTGTCATCTTTACAAGGTGAGCGGTGAACTTTGAAATATCGGCAAAGTGAAGCGAGCGCTTCATAATATCGAAGGATTTGTATTCTCTCGATGTTGTCCATGACTGATAGCCGCCTGCATAGAAATTGTCGCCGAACTGAAATTCATAATCGCTTTCAACATAAAAATCGATAAGCTCAAATGCTTTTTTCGGCTTCATAACAACCGTAAACCTGTTATCGAGCTCTTTAACATCAAGTGCAAAATAGTCGTTCTCGATTTCGTTTGTTTCAATAACGCCGTTTTCGGTCTGGTACTTAATAACAAATTTTTTGTCCATAACATTTCTCCTATCTGTAAAGAAAATAAATATTTACAAAAATATTGTAACAGGTAAATCAAATTTGTTCAATATTTTTTAAAAAAATCTTTTAAAAAATCTGATTTTATGCTATACTATAAAAAACAAATTCACAGGAAGTTTAGATGAAACAGTATATTACCCACAATTCCAGCCAGACTGTTGCTCTCGCAGAAAGGTTTGCAAAAACCTGCCGTTCGGGAGATGTGCTTGCTTTTTTCGGCAATATCGGAATGGGTAAAACAACGTTTATTAAAGGACTTGCGCATGGGTTAGGTATTACTGCCGATGTCACAAGTCCTACTTTTTCGCTCGTAAACGAATACCGCTCGGCTGATAAAGTGCTATATCATTTTGATATGTATAGAATTAACACTTGGGACGATTTGTATTCGACGGGCTTTTTTGATTATCTTGAAACCGATGCTATTCTGGCTATCGAGTGGAGCGAGAACATTGAAAACGCTTTGCCTGATAACACTGTTTGCATTTGGATTTCGCCTGTTGATGACGATGAACTGCAAAGAGTTATAAGCATAGGCACCTTGGAGGAGTATAATGAAAATATTAGCGCTTGAGTCCTCCGCCGTAACCGCTTCCGTTGCAGTAAGCGAAGACGGTAAAATTATAGAAAGTGAATTTGTAAACAACGGCTTAACACATTCTCAAACGCTTTTGCCTATGGTTAAAAGAGTGCTTGATAAAGCGAATTTAAGCGTTAAGGATATTGACCTTTTTGCCGTAACCAACGGACCGGGTTCGTTTACTGGCGTGAGAATAGGCGTTTGCGCCGTAAAAGGTCTTGCGTTTGGTGAAAATAAGGCGTGTATCGGCATTTCAACGCTCGAGGCTATTGCCGAAAATTTGGCAGACGAAGATTGCATTTGCGTTTCGTGTATGGACGCAAGACGAAGCCAGATTTATACGGCGACTTTTGAGTGCGGTGGCGGTGAAATTAAAAGACTAACACCTGATGAAGCACTTGCTATTGAGAGCATTGCCGATAGATTAAACTCTTATAATAAGAGAGTTTATCTTGCCGGAGACGGTGCAAAACTTGCTTACGGTATATTAAAAGAAAAATGTGAAAATGTATATCTTCCAAGCGAGGATAAAATTTATCAAAACGCTTGTTCGGTATGCTTTGTCGCAAATAAAAAATCAGATACGGCTCAGGCTTCAGAAAAACTTGTTCCGCTGTATTTGAGGCTGTCACAAGCCGAAAGAGAACTAAAAAAATGCACAGGAGAAGAAAAATGATTGCTATTGGCGCAGACCACGGCGGCTATGAATTGAAAAAAGCCGTTATGGAACACCTCGAAAAACGAGGTATTGAGTATAAGGATTTCGGCACCTATTCGGGCGAAGCGGTTGATTATCCCGTAATTGCCGAAGCGGTAGGCAAAGCCGTTGCCGCAGGTGAATTTGAAAGAGGAATCTTAGTTTGCGGCACGGGTATAGGAATGTCTATGGCTGCAAATAAAGTTAAGGGTATCAGAGCCGCTTGTTGCTCGGATACTTTCAGCGCGAAGTTTACAAGACTTCATAATGACGCTAATATTCTTTGCTTTGGCGGCAGAGTTGTCGGCGCAGGACTTGCACTTGAAATTGTTGACGCTTATCTTGATGCCGAATTTGAAGGCGGCAGGCATGAAAAGCGCGTTAAAATGTTAATGGATATTGAAAATAAATAATCAAAATATATTGGAGGTACAGAAAAATGGCTAATGTAGTAATTTTTGATCATCCGCTTATTCAACACAAATTGAGCATTCTCAGGGACGAGAATACAGGCACAAAGGAATTCCGCGCACTCATCAGCGAAATAGCAACTCTTATGTGCTATGAAGCAACAAGAGATTTGCCCCTTACAGATGTTGATGTTAAAACACCTATGGGCATTTGTCACGCAAAACAGGTTAAGGGCAGAAAGCTCGCTTTCGTTCCTATTCTGCGTGCAGGTCTCGGTATGATTGACGGTGTTCTTAACCTTGTTCCTGCCGCAAAGGTAGGTCATATCGGTCTTTACAGAGACCCGGAAACTGCTCAACCCGTTGAATATTATTGTAAATTACCTGCTGATATTGAGGAGAGAGAAGTAATCGTTGTTGACCCGATGCTCGCAACAGGCGGCTCGGCTGTTGACGCTATTACAATGATTAAGAATAAAGGTGCTGCAAATGTTAAGTTTATGTGCATCATCGCGGCTCCCGAAGGCTTAAAGGCGTTGCAGGAAGTACATCCCGATGTTGATATTTACTGCGCGGCTCTTGATGATTATCTTAACGAGCATAAGTATATTATCCCCGGTCTCGGCGATGCGGGCGACAGAATTTTCGGCACAAAATAAAGCCGACAGTTTTTTAGGATAATAAGCCTCATTTTTATCCTTATTCACAATAATTGCGTTAAAATCCCTCAGCAAGGCTAACGCCCACCGAGGGATTTTTGTATTAAAATTTACAATTTGTTTATACTTTTCATTAAGTGGTATTATATAATTAAGAAAAACAGGAGGGCAGAGATTTGTTCGGCTATATAAAAGCGGATTTATCAAAACTGAATACCGAGCAAATCGAGCAGTACAGAGCGATTTACTGCACCCTGTGTAATTCACTTAAAAAGAATTACGGCATAAGCGCGCGTTATCTGCTGAATTACGATATAACCTTTTTAGCCCTTATCCGCCTTGCATTAAGCGAAAATGAAACCGAGCAAGTCGAAAAATATTGCCCTTATAAATGCAAAAAATGTACTTGCCTGAGCGGCGGAGAAGATGTATTTTTTTACTGTTGCAGCGTTTTAATTATTTTGGCATATGAAAAGATACTTGACGATATAAGAGACGAGCATTTTTTTAAAAAATTTTTATCACGGCTTTTAAAACTCATATTTAAGCGAAAATACAAAAAAGCCTCGGCGGCTTTTGCTCAGTTAAGCTCTCAAATATCCGATAATATGCTTTTGCAGGAAGAATATGAGAACGCAGAGTGTTCGCCTGATAGGGCGGCGCAACCTACTGCCGACTGTTTGGGCAAACTCTTTGCTTATAATACAACCGATAAAAATCTCTATTATTTCGGTTATTTTCTCGGCAGGTGGATATATTTTCTTGACGCAGCCGACGATATGCAAAAGGATAGAAAAGACGGCGGTTTTAATGTTTTTTTAAACGGGAATTATAATACCGAGGAAATTTTAAACCTTAATATCGGTGAAGCGATTGATTATTATAAAAGAATTAATTTTAAACAATATAAACCTATAATAGATAACATTCTTTTTAACGGTACTTTTGCCGTTCAAAATCTCGTTTTGAAAGGAGATAAGAATGAACGCATACGAAGTTTTAGGCGTAGAACAAGGCGCATCGGCAGCCGAAATAAACATAGCGTATAAAGAAAAAATCCTCTTGTATGCAGAGCGCACGGACGAAGAAGCGGCGGCTAAAACCGAAGAAATTAACGCCGCTTACGATTCACTTATGTACAGCGGTCAAACCACCTTTAATTCTTCCTCCGAGCCGAGCATTAAATACGGCGACGTCAGAGCAAAGATTAATGAGGAACGTTATGAGGACGCCCAAACCATTCTTGACGGCGTACCTATTGATATGCGCGACGGTGAGTGGTATTTTCTTAAGGGCAGATGCTTTCACAAAATGGGCTGGCTTGAGGATGCGGCAAATCACTATAAAAAGGCTGTCGGCTTTGAGCCTAATAATAGTGAATACACTTCGGCGCTTAATGATATTGAAAACAAACGAAAGGGAACATACAGGCAAGAATCGGACGCTGACTCTGCCTCAAACGGCTGTTTTTCTTGCGGCGTTTGCGATTTGTGCGCAACGCTTGCTTGTTGCGACTGTCTGTGTTCATGCTTGCGATGAAAAAGAGTCTAAAAGTAGCATTTGGTGGTATAATATCCGCGTTTTCCGTTATCTTGATATTGCTCGGTAATATACCGTTCGGCGAGTACCTCGGACCTACCTGCGCGGGACTTGTTCTTGTTTGGGCGGTTGAAGAATTGGGCGAACTTACTTCGCTTGGAATATATCTTGCTTCATCCGTTTTGGCTTTCTTTTTAAGCGGTAACAAGGAGCCCGCCTTGCTGTATATTCTGTTTTTCGGTTATTTCCCGATACTCAGAGATTTCCTGATTAAAAAAGTTAAAATCAAGGCTTTGTCGTGGGTGATTAAATTCTTGGTATTTAACTGCACAATGGTAATTGCATATTTCATTTTAATTTATGTTTTCGGTATGCCGCTTGAGGAGCTGCAGGGCTTAGGCAAGTACGGAGTTTATATTCTGCTTGCAAGCGGAAATGTTTTGCTCGTCGTGCTCGATTTTTGTATCGGCAAGCTGCTTATACTGTATCGTAATAAATGGCAGAAAAGAGTTCATAGTATAATGAAAAAGAAGTAGGTGTTAAACCTACTTCTATTCTTTTATGTATATGTTGTTAGTCATTTCCGTTCCACAGGGAAGCGGTTTTTGAAATGCGAGTGAATACAGGTCTGCCGCCGCACACTCATAATCAAATATTTTCCTTGCCATAGCGCCTGCCGAGTTTATATCGGCATATTTCATTATAATAGGTTTAGCAACCTTTTCGCGCATTTCTTTTAATATTTCTTTTCCCTTGTCATTCATAGCGAGCACTCTAATATAAGGCACATCCATATCCGAATAGCCTTTTCCTATGCCGAGATATGCACAAATAAGTATTCTTCTGAGCCGTGCCATAGTATAGCGTTTTGACTTGGCTCTGAGCAATATTTCGTTGACTGAAGTCGATTGTTTAACAGCATTATAAAGTCTGTTTTCAAGACCTTCGCTCACATCTGCAAAGTTTTTGAAATCTTCGGCTTTCATTCGCCTGAGCACAGCCATCATAGGTGTATTCAGCGCATCGATGCCGATAGGGCATTGACCGATTTTTGCATACTGTCGCAATACCTCATAGCTTGATACAGGCATGGCTTTCTTAAATGCGGGATTGCCTGCAAAAATCATTTCTCTTATTTCACTTGCGCTTTTGTTAAATGAATCATCGTTCTTTGCGTCGTGAGGCACATTTCTTTTAACAGCAAAAGGCTCAATGTCGCTGCCTTTTAAGGCGTTAAGGTATTCGCACGCCAAAATGTTATTAGGTTGAGAGATTATTTTCTCCGCTTCGGGCGATATAACTTCGCTTACCGCTTTTGCCCGTGCCGCAGCATAAGAAATACCTTTATCGAGATACTCTTTGAGTTTTATATCAACCGATGCTTCATTAATTCTTTCGGCAATATCCTTTAATGCGTTAATATTATCACATTCACAGCCGAAGGAAAGTATGTCGGTAACGCCTGTATTTTTTAAAACGGATACTGCACCCTTTGCAAAGCTTTCAGCTGTGGAAAGCGACCATACTGTAGGTAATTCGAGCACTAAATCCGCACCCGAGTCAATTGCCGCCTGAGCCTTTGCCGCTTTGGGGGCTATTGACACATCGCCGCGCTGCACAAAATTGCCGCTCATAACGGCTATTATGTGAGTCGCTCCCACATTTCTTGTTTGCTCTATTTGGTAAAGATGACCGTTATGAAACGGGTTGTATTCGCAAATAATTCCTGCAATTTTCATTTTTAATACCTTTAAATACTTGAAATTTTAAACTATATGTTTTATTATAATATAATGTAAATAATTGTTCAAGGAGAAAAAAATGAAAATTTTAGTTGTTAACTGCGGCAGCTCTTCATTAAAGTATCAGCTTATTGATATGGAAAATGAGCAGTGTATCGCAAAAGGCGTTTGTGAAAAAATCGGTGTTGGCAGCGGTAACGAGGGTCTTATGAAGGGCTCAACTGCCGACGGTAGAAAATTTGAAAAAGAAAATATGCCTATGGTTGACCATACTCAGGCATTCGGTTATGTTAAGGATGCTCTTTGTGACGGTGATTGCAAGGTGCTTGACGATATTTCGGAAATCTCCGCTATCGGCCACAGGGTGGTCCAGGGCGGTTGGCTCTTTAACAAAGCAGAGCTTGTTGACCAAAAGGTCATTGACGGTATTGCCGAGCTTTGCGACCTTGCACCGCTTCATAACCCGGCACATATTCAGGGCATTAATTGCTGCCTTGAGCTGTTCGGCAAGGATGTTCCCGAAGTTTGCGTATTCGATAATGCTTATCACAGCACTATGCCCGATGAAGCAAAAATATTCGGCGTTCCTTATGAACTCACTCAAAAGTATCATTGTATCAGATACGGTGCTCACGGTACTTCACACAAGTATATCGCAGGCGAGGTTGCCCGTTTAATGGGTAAAGAGGATATTAAGCTTGTTTCATGCCATATCGGTAACGGCGCATCTATCACTGCGATTGAAAACGGTATTGTTAAAGATACTTCAATGGGACTTACCCCGCTTGACGGCTTTATTATGGGTACTCGTTCGGGCGGTGTTGACCCCTCCGCAGTTACATATTTGCAGGAAAAAGAGGGTTGGACTCCCAAAGAAACCTCGGAAATTCTTAATAAGAAATCGGGCGTTTTAGGCATTTCGGGCGTTTCCTCCGACGAGAGAGACATTAACGCAGCTATAAAAGAAGGTAACGAAAGAGCCTTGCTTTCAAGAAAGATTCAGCGTTACCAAATCCGTAAGTTTATCGGTTCTTATATTGCAGCGCTTAACGGTGTTGACGCTATTGCTTTTGCCGCAGGTATCGCGGAAAACACACCTACACTTCGTAAGGATGTTTGCGAGAATTTAAGCTATCTCGGCATTAAGATAGACGATGAAATTAATAACTCAACCTTCGGCGAAACCAAGAAGATTTCTACCGATGATTCCAAGGTTGCGGTATTCGTAATTGCAACAAATGAAGAGCTTATGATTGCAAGAGAAACAAAGGCAATCGTTGACAGTTTATAATTTGATTGATTATTCGGGCAGTGCGCAGTGCCGTACTGCCTTGTTTTTTGAGAGGTAATATGAACAGAAGCAGTGGTATATTGTTGCCGATTTTTTCTTTGCCGTCGCCTTACGGTATAGGCACGCTTGGTAAATCGGCGTATGATTTTGTGGATTTTTTGGCTGATGCAAAGCAGTCATATTGGCAGATTTTGCCCGTGGGGCCCACCTCCTTAGGTAATTCGCCTTATACAAGCTATTCAACCTTTGCGGGCAACCCGTTTTTTATTGATTTGGATATGCTTGTTAAAGATAAGTTGCTTAAAAAGAGTGAGATTAATGCTGTTAAATGGCAGGTTGAAGATAATAGAATTGACTATGATATTCTCGGCGAAAAGAGATTGAAACTGCTTAGAACTGCATTTGAGAGAAATGATAATTATGAAGAAATCGCTCAATTTGTAAATTCAAATGCGTGGGTTAAAAACTATGCTCTTTATATGGCGCTTAAGGATTACTTCGGCGGCGAAAGCTGGATGGATTGGGAGGATGAAGAAATAAGGCTTCATCATCCATTGGCTGTCGAGCAATATTCCGAAAAGCTCAAAGAGGAAGTGGATTTTTACATCTTCGTTCAATACCTTTTCTATGAACAATGGACCGCGTTAAAGAAATATGCAAATGAAAAAGCTGTTAAAATAATAGGCGATATTCCCATATATGTCGCTCTTGATTCATGCGATGTCTGGGCTGAACCTGAAAACTTTTTCCTTGATGAAAAGAATGTGCCTAAAAAGGTGGCGGGCGTTCCGCCGGATTATTTTTCCGAAGAAGGCCAGCTATGGGGAAATCCGCTCTATGATTGGGATTTTATGAAAAACGACGGCTACGGCTGGTGGATAAGAAGAATAGACGGTGCGGCAAAGCTTTACGATGTAATAAGAATTGACCATTTCAGAGCGTTTGAAAGTTATTGGGCGGTTGATATTGAGGAAGAAACCGCTAAAAACGGAGAATGGATAAAAGGTCCGGGAATAGATTTGGTGAGAACTCTTACAAATTGGTTCTATAATATCGAGTTTATTGCTGAGGATTTGGGTATACTCACCCCCGAGGTAAATCAGTTGATTGATGAATCCGGACTTCCCGGGATGAAGGTGCTTGAATTTGCTTTCGATTGGCAAACCCCGAGCTCATATCTTCCGCATTGCTACAAAGAAAACTGCGTTTGCTATACAGGTACACATGATAACAATACCTTAGCGGGCTGGCATAAAGCAGCGGATAAAAAGGATATCGCTTTTGCGTGTGAATATCTTGGACTCAATTCCAAGGAAGGTTTCAATTTCGGCGTTATCAGAGGCGGTATGAGCAGTGTTGCAAAGCTGTTTATAGCTCAAATGCAGGATTATTTAGGCTTGGATGAAAGCAGCAGAATTAACACTCCGGGCACAGTAGGCGATAATTGGAATTGGAAGCTTGATAGAGCAAAAGAGCTTAACAAATCGCTATCATCGAAAATTGCGAAAATAACTAAAATGTACGGCAGATGCTAGCTTATGAGCGTATTTGATTATAAAATGCAAGTTTTGTGCTGAAAACTTGCATTTTTTCTTGCAAATATCTTATTTATATTGTATTATTGTATATAACATTAGAATTATGAAAGAAGAGTTGCAAAATGGACAATCTTTTTGAAAAAATCAGAGATGAATATCCGTCTTTTTCAAAGGGTCAAAAAAGAATTGCCGACTATTTGTTGGAGCATTATGACAAAGCCGCTTTTATGACTGCGGCAAAACTCGGTAAAGTCACAAATGTCAGTGAGTCTACCGTTGTTCGTTTT
The DNA here is from genome assembly GCA_902796055.1 of Oscillospiraceae bacterium. GTDB lineage: Bacteria > Bacillota > Clostridia > Oscillospirales > Acutalibacteraceae > RUG714. Next base: position 4,699 of record CADBNM010000132.1, on the reverse strand, counting down.
GCTTCTCAACTCGGTTTTGAAAAATACGGTAAGCTTCAAAAATCACTGCAGAATATTGTCCGCATTAAGCTGACCTCCGTTCAAAGAATAGAGGTTACAAATGATCAGCTTGATTCTCAAAACATTATAAACAATGTTTTAAGCCGCGATATTGATATGATTAAGTCAACTATGGAAATTGTTTCCAAAGAGGATTTTAACGGCGCGGTTAATGCTATTAAAAATTCTAAAAGAATATACATATTGGGCGTGAGAAGTTCTGCTCCGCTGGCTTCTTTTTTGGCGTTTTATTTTAATATGATTTTTGAAGATGTTAAACTTATTGCCGCTGCGGGCAGCAGCGAAATATTGGAAGCATTTTATCATATTAAGCCCGACGATGTATGTATTGCAATTTCCTTCCCAAGATACTCAAACAGAACCGTGAGCGCATTGCGCTTTGTTGCAAGCAGGGGAGCGAAAATCATCACTATAACCGATAACGAGTTTTCACCAACGGCTTCATTGGCGGATTATAAACTGCTTGCAAGGAGCGATATGGCTTCATTTGTAGACTCCGTTGTTGCTCCGTTAAGCCTTATTAACGCTTTAATTGTCGCTTCAACTTATGATATAAGCGAAAAAGCACAACACAATTTTAATGAACTTGAAAAACTCTGGCAGGAATTCAGAGTTTATCAGGATAATGAGGAAAACTGATGGCAAGCGTTGTTATAATCGGAGGCGGCGCCGCAGGGATGTTTGCGGCAGGAACGGCGTTAAGAAAAGGCTTTGATGTTACTGTTATTGACAAAAATGAAAAGCCGGCGAGAAAAGTTATGATAACGGGCAAGGGTAGGTGCAATCTTACAAATAATTGCTCGGATATTGATGAGCTCATTAAAAATGTTGCTTCAAATCCTCGCTTTATGTACAGCGCATTTTCTTCTTTTATGCCCGCCGACACGATGGCGCTTTTCGAATCCTTGGGCGTTAAGCTCAAGACAGAAAGAGGCAACAGAGTTTTTCCGGTTTCCGATAAAGCTGCGGATATTGTTGACGCACTAAAAAAATATGCGTCCGGTGCAAAATATGTTGTAGGGCAGGTAGAAAAATTCGAATATAATGAGGGGCGAATAAATGCCGTTGTTTTAAAAGACGGCAGAATTTTCAGGGCTGACAGTTATATTCTTGCTACAGGCGGCGCTTCATATTCCCGCACAGGCTCGTCGGGAGACGGATACAAACTTGCCCGCAGCATAGGGCACGATGTCACCCGCATAAAACCGTCGCTTGTCCCTTTGATAATCAGGGAAGGCTTTTGTCCGCTTTTGCAGGGCTTGTCGCTAAAAAATGTAACTCTTTCTTTATATGAAAACGGCAAAAGTAAGCCTGTATATACTGAACTCGGTGAAATGCTTTTTACTCACTTCGGCGTGTCGGGACCTCTTGTTTTAAGCGCAAGCGCACATATAAAGGATTTTGATAAAAACAGTTATAAAATTGTAATTGATTTAAAGCCTGCCTTAAGTGTTGAGCAGCTTGATAAAAGGCTTTGCAGAGATTTTTCCGAGAATTCAAATAAGGATTTTGCAAATTCTCTAAATGCTCTTTTGCCTAAAAAGCTGATACCCGTTATTGTTAGCCTTTCGGGTATTGATGCAACCTTAAAGGTTAATCAAATTACAAAAGCGCAAAGATTGGCGCTTGTTAAACTATTAAAGAATTTGACTCTTACCGTTGCTGATTTTCAGGATATTGAGCAGGCTGTTATTACTTCGGGCGGTATCAGCGTTAAGCAAATTAATCCGAAAACAATGGGTTCAAAACTTTATAAAAACTTATATTTTGCGGGCGAAGTTATAGATGTTGATGCATATACAGGCGGATTTAATCTGCAAATTGCATTTTCAACTTCTTTCGCCGCCGCAAATTCATTGGAGGTATAATATGAAACCAATTAATGTCGCTATTGACGGTCCATCGGGCGCAGGCAAAAGCACAATAGCCCGTGCGGCTTCCGAAAAGTTAGGTTATGTTTATGTAGATACAGGCGCGCTCTACAGAACTGTTGCGCTTAATGTTCTTCGCAACGGCGTAAGCGATAAAGATGTTCCTGCAGTTATAAAAACGCTTGAAAACTTAAGCGTCAAGCTCGGTTTTGTTGACGGCGCACAGCATGTATATCTAAACGGTGAAGATGTTTCTTCACTTATCAGAACTCCCGAGGTTTCAATGGCTGCAAGTACTACTTCGGCGATACCCGAGGTTCGCAAATTTCTATTTAATCTTCAACGAGAAATAGCTCAGGAGAATAACTGTATTATGGACGGCAGAGATATCGGCACCGTCGTTTTGCCTGATGCTCAGGTGAAAATATTTTTGACTGCATCTCCCGAAAAAAGAGCCGAGAGGCGCTGTAAAGAGCTTATTGAAAAGGGAATTGAGACAACCTTTGAGGAAGTATTAAAGGATGTTATAGAGCGTGACTACAATGACTCACACCGTGAAATAGCCCCTTTAAAAGCTACGGAGGAAAGCATAATTGTGGACACAAGCGATATTGATTTGCAGCAATCCATCGACTTGATTATAAAAACTATTCAGGAGAATATATAAATTGGAAATATTATTGGCTCAGACCGCCGGCTTTTGCTTTGGAGTAAACAGAGCTGTAAAAATGGTCTATGAGCTTGTGGATAATAATAAGTCGGTTCGCACCTTGGGACCGCTCATTCACAATCCGCAAGTTGTTGAAGATTTAAAGCAAAAGGGTGCCCGGAGCGTTGAGAACATAGACGATGTGCCGCAGGGTGAAACGGTTGTAATCAGAGCGCACGGCGTGCCTGCCCGTATTTATGAGCAATTAGAGCAGAGAAATTTGGAATATGTCGATTGCACCTGTCCCTTTGTGCTTAAAATTCATAAAATTGTAGAGCAGGCGTCGGCTAATTCCGTTATTCTGATTGCAGGTAACCACAATCATCCCGAAGTAATCGGTATTGCAGGGCATTGTAAGCAAAAGCATTTTATTTTTTCTTCACTCGAAGAATTAAAAAAAATAATTGAAAATGAAAAAATTTTGCCCGAAAATGAGCTTATTGTAGTCTCTCAGACCACTTTTAGCGTAAAAGAATGGAAAAATTGCAGAGATTTTATAAAAAAAGTCTATACAAATTCAAAAATATTTGATACAATATGTAATGCAACTTCACGAAGACAGTCGGAAGCTGTAAGTTTATCGCAAAAAGCCGATGTGATGATTATAGTCGGCGGCAGGACAAGCAGTAACACTCGCAAGCTCTATGATGTGTGCACAGAGAACTGCCCGTCTTACCTGATTGAAAGTGCGGATGAACTGAAAAATATAGATTTTTCCGATTGCACTCGTGTTGGCATAACCGCGGGAGCTTCCACTCCTGACGGTACTATTAAGGAGGTACTTGAAACCATGTCTGAAATTATTAAGAAGGAAGAAAAAATTAATGATGAGGAGATGAGCTTCGAGCAACTGTTTGCAGAGTCTATAAAAAATGAAGACAATACTGACAGTCATGTGGTTGGTACAGTTATTCAAATTACTCCTACGGAAGTTTATGTTGATGCAGGCAGAAAAGAGACCGGAGTTGTTAAATTGGAAGATTTAACCGATGATCCTGCCGCTAATATCGAAGATATCGTCAAAGTGGGCGATAAGTTAGATCTCATCATCATGAAAACAAACAACGCAGAAGGAACTATGCACCTTTCCAAGAAGCTCTATGATGCTCGCAAGGGTTGGTTTGAAATTGCCGAAGCTAAGGAAAACGGCGATGTTCTTGAAGGCGTTGTAACAGATTTAATCCGTGGCGGCGTGCTCGTATCGACTAAGGCTGTGAAAATATTTATTCCCGCGTCTCTTACCGGCATTCCGAGAGGTGAGGACTTAGCTCAGCTCAAGGGTCAAACCGTTAAGTTCCGCATCATTGATGTAAATGTTCCGCGCCGCAGAGCGGTAGGCTCCGTAAGAAGCGTACTTCGCGATGAGAGAAGAGCTGCTCGCGAAGCTCTCTGGAACAGCATTGAAGAAGGTCAGGTATATACCGGCACAGTTAAGTCGTTGACCAATTACGGTGCATTTGTCGACATCGGCGGTGTTGACGGTATGATTCATATTACCGAGCTTTCTTGGAACAGAATTAAGCATCCGCAGGAAATTGTAAATGTAGGCGATCAGGTTGAAGTTTACATAAAGGCTGTTGACAAAGAGGCTAAGAAGATTTCACTCGGCTTTAAAAAGGCTGAGGATAATCCTTGGATTAAGCTTCAAAACGAGTATCCGGTAGGTAGTGTTGTTAAAGCAAAAATCGTTGGTCTTACCACCTTCGGCGCTTTTGCAAATATTATTGACGGTATTGACGGTCTTATTCATATCTCTCAAATTGCAAATAAGAGAATTTCGAAGCCCGCAGATGTATTAAACATTGGCGATGAGGTTGATGTTAAAATCACTGATATTGACGCTGATAAGAAGAGAGTAAGTCTTTCAATCCGCGCACTCCTTCCTGAAGAGCCTAAGCCCGAAAAGGTTGAAAAAGAAGAGCTTTCTACCGAGGATGAAGTTATTGGTTCAACTGATGATATGGAAGCTTTAATTGAAAAAGCTCCTAAGGATGAAGCTCCCGCTGAGGAAGCGGCAGAGCCCGCAGCAGAAGAAGCTCCCGCTGAGGAAGCAGCAGAG
>CADBNM010000131.1 GCA_902796055.1 Oscillospiraceae bacterium | reverse complement strand
TTTAGCGTAACCCGCTTTGATTCCGCGCTGATTTTCGTGGTAAAGCTGAGAAAGGCAAGTAGCCATTTTTCCGCTTCCGGGACCGGGCGCAGTCACAATAACGAGTTTTCTCGAGGTTTCGATATAATCGTTTTTGCCGTAGCCCTCGTCGCTTACAATCTTTGAAATATTGGAGGGATAGCCCGCAATTTTATAGTGGTGGTAAACCTTAAAGCCTAAAGAAGTAAGTTTTTCTTCAAAGGCTATAACTCTCGGCTGAGCGGTATATTTAGTCAAAACAACGCTGCCCACCATAAGCCCGATTGCCGAAAATTCGTCAATAAGGCGGATTACATCGAGGTCATAGGTTATACCGAGGTCGGCGCGCATTTTCGCCTTTTCAATGTCCTCCGCGCTGATAACGATAACGATTTCCGCTTCGTCTTTAAGTTGCAAAAGCATTTGAAGTTTACTGTCGGGCTCAAAGCCGGGAAGTACCCTCGAAGCGTGAAAATCATCAAAGAGCTTGCCGCCGAACTCAAGGTAAAGTTTACCGCCGAATTCCGCAATTCTCTCCCTGATTCGCGAGGACTGCATGGTTAAATATTTCTCATTGTCAAATCCGATTTTATACATTTTTTCACCCCAAATATATTAAAAAATCATTATAAAAGAAAGGGCAACCGTACTAAATCGCGTACAGCTGCCGTGTACTTATATATTATAGAGTAAATCGGATTATAAATCAATAGGAATTAGAGAATTTCCTAAAAAAACACAGGCGACCGCAGTCGCCTGTAAATAAACTGATTTGCAGTTTTTAGTCAAGATATATAAATATAGTATCTTTTCTATTTTATAGTCTCCAATAAAAAGCTGACGGGACGAAAGCCGTCGTTACAGGAAATCATGGCGGAGTGGGGATTTTTCATCCAGCCGTCATAGAAATTTCCGCCGCCCTCGGCAAGCGGGACAACAAAAGGCTTCACGCTCTCCCATGCGCTCTCGCAAAAGCCCTCGGGACATTTGCCGTCAACCGAAACAAACTCCTGCCCGAGGCGCATTTCGCACGCGTGCTCAATCGGGTTTTCATACTCGCTTATAAGCTCGTCGTACCGAGAAATTTTCTTGACTGTTATACGAACTCTTTTCATTCTTCTGCCTTTTAATCGATTTTTAAATATTCTCCATACTTGATTTTTATATCAAGCGAAGAACACGACTCCCGCCATCAGGTTGCCGATGACGGGAATATCAATGTGAAATTATATTCATCTATCACTTTGAGTGATTAAAACTCACTCCCACTCAATCGTGGCTGAGGGCTTGGGAGTTAAGTCGAAGAGGACGCGGTTTACGCCTTCAACTTCATTTGTGATTCTATCGGTTATATGCTCAAGAAGCACAAAAGGCACATTCTCAACCGTTGCGGTCATGGCGTCCTTAGTGTTCACGGCTCTTATGATTACGGGGTAGCCCTCTGTTCTCTTGCCGCCCTTAATGCCTACGGATTTGATATCGGGAATGGCTGTGAAATACTGCCAAACCTTGCCCTCAAGTCCGTTCTTTGCAAACTCTTCGCGAAGAATTGCATCGGACTCGCGCACGCACTCCAATCTGTCCCTTGTGATGGCGCCGAGGCACCTTACGCCGAGTCCCGGACCCGGGAAGGGCTGACGGTATACCATATTATCGGGAAGCCCCAATGCCTTGCCGACAACGCGAACTTCGTCTTTGAATAAAAGCTTTACGGGCTCAACGAGCTCAAACTGCAAGTCCTCGGGAAGTCCGCCGACATTGTGGTGAGCCTTGACGCCGTCGCTCTCAAGAATGTCGGGATAGATTGTACCTTGAGCGAGGAATTTGATATCATCAAGCTTTCTTGCCTCTTCTTCAAACACACGGATAAACTCCGCGCCGATAATCTTTCTCTTCTTCTCGGGCTCGGCAACGCCTGCCAATTTATCAAGAAATCTGTCGACAGCGTCAACATAAACGAGATTTGCGTTCATTTGATTTTTGAACACTTCAATAACCTGTTCCGGCTCGCCCTTTCTGAGCAAACCGTGGTTTACATGCACGCAAACTAACTGCTTGCCGATAGCCTTTATAAGCAACGCCGCAACAACGCTTGAATCAACGCCGCCCGAAAGCGCCAAAAGCACTTTCTTATCGCCAATCTGCGCTTTAAGAGCCGCAATCTGCTGCTCAATAAATTCATTTGCCAATTGTTCGTTTTCAATTCTTTTCATTGAATCGGGTCTTTTATTCGAATCCATTTTTTGCCTCCGTTACCAAGTTTTATTTACAAAAATTATTATAACAAAATAGCGATATACAGTCAATTATTTTTATTTGTAAAGTAATATTACTTTACAAGACGCAACTATTCTGTAAAGCTAATATACTTTACAAAGTTCCGCGTTTCTGTTTTCTTTTAAAATAATAAGATATATTTTACATTTTAAATTGTTGCTTTTGTTTGAAAATTCGCTTATAATTAAATAGACAATAAAAAAAGGAAGGGGCAAAACGATGATACATTACAACAGTAATGACAAAACTTTCTATTTAGGTAATGATAAAATCAGTTACATTTTAAAAATTATGCAAAACGGTCAGCTTGAACACCTGTACTTCGGGAAAAAAGTTGACATGCATATAGACGCTGAGCATATGCGCAGAGACCGCGCTTGCATCGGCGCTCCCGACACCTTCGAGAATAATCTGGATTTTTCTTTGGATGTTTTGCGTCAGGAATATCCTGCTTACGGCGCAGGCGATTACAGAGAGCCTGCATATCAATTGCGCATGAAAGACGGCAGCAGAATCACGGATTTTGTTTACAAAAGCCACAGCATTTCTCAAGCAAAAGCCAAGCTCGAAGGGCTGCCCTGCACTTTCGGCAAAGAGGAAGAGGTTTCAACACTCGAAATCACTCTCGAAGATGAGAAAATCGGCTGTCAGCTCCTGCTAAAATACCATATTTTTGAAAATCTTTCGGTAATTGCAAGAAGCGCCTGCTTCAAAAATCTCGGCGAAGAAACGCTCCTGCTTGAAAGAGCGTTGTCTATGTCTATGGATTTATTTGACGCAGATTACGATATGCTGCAGCTTGACGGTGCGTGGGGCAGAGAAAGGCATGCGCACACCCGCTCTTTGCAATACGGCAAGCAGAGCATAGACAGCTCCCGAGGCGCAAGCAGCGCTTTCCACAACCCGTTTTTCGCTCTCAAAAAGCCTAACGCCACCGAGAACGAAGGCGAGGTTTACGGCTTTTCCCTCATTTACAGTGGCAACTTCTTGGCGCAAGCGGAGGTTGACCATTATGATGTGACCAGAGTATCGCTTGGCATCAACCCATTTGAATTTGAATGGAAGCTTGAAAAGGGCGAAAGCTTCCAAACGCCTGAAGCCGTAGCGGTTTACTCTTCACAGGGTCTAAATTCGATGAGCCAGACCTTCCACTCGCTTTTCCGCAATCATTTGATGAAAAGTGAATGGAGCAAAAAGCCAAGACCCATTCTTATCAACAACTGGGAAGCAACCTATTTTGATTTTAACGAAGAGAAAATACTCTCTCTTGCAAGTCAGGCAAAGCAGTTAGGCATTGAGTTGTTTGTTTTGGACGACGGCTGGTTCGGCTCAAGAAATGACGACACCTCCTCTTTAGGCGACTGGGATGTCAATTTGGCAAAGCTGCCAAACGGTCTTAACTCCTTAGCCTCAAAAATAACCGATATGGGCTTGATGTTCGGCTTATGGTTTGAACCTGAAATGGTTAACGAAATCAGCAAGCTTTATGAAATGCATCCCGAATGGGCTGTCTGCGTTCCCGGCAGAAAAAGAACACTCGGAAGAAACCAAATGGTTTTGGATTATTCCAATCCCGATGTAGTTGAATACATCTACCAAAAAATGGCTGCGATTTTAGATTGCGGAAAAATCTCCTATGTTAAATGGGATATGAACCGCTACATCACGGAAGCCTATTCAAACGCACTTCCCGCAGACAGGCAAAAAGAATTCTTCCATCGCTATATTTTAGGCGTATATTCATTATATGAGAAGCTGACCGAGCGTTTCCCGCACATCTTGTTTGAATCCTGCGCAAGCGGCGGCGGACGCTTTGACGCAGGCTTGCTCTACTATGCTCCGCAGGGCTGGACGAGTGATGACACGGATGCAGTTGAAAGGCTTAAAATCCAATACGGCACAAGCATGGTATATCCGATTGCCTCTATGGGCTCTCATGTTTCTGCAGTTCCCAATCATCAGTTGGCGAGAACCACATCGCTTAAAACGCGCGCCGATACCGCCTACTTCGGCACCTTCGGTTATGAGCTTGATATCACTTCCATTTCCGACGAAGAAAAAGAAGAAATGAAAGAACAAATCGCCTACTTTAAAAAGAACCGCGAAGTGTTGCAATTCGGCTCTTTCTACCGCTTGCAAAATGATAACGACCAAAGAGTTGCGTGGATGTGCGTTTCCGAAGATAAGAAGAAGGCTGTTGCCGCCGCATATAAGGTGCTTGCGAAGCCTAATCCCAAATTGAGAAAAATCAAACTCAAGGGCTTGAACCCGAATTGGAAATACATTTGCGAAGAAACGGGGCAAACCTTCTACGGCGACGAGCTGATGAATTTCGGTCTGATTTGCGAAACCGAGTTTACCGGCTATATGACGGCACCGAACTATCCGGGCATCTGCCACTCGGGCACCGATATAGGCGATTTCACTTCTCAGCTTTACACCTTCACCGCTATTGAAGAATAAAAGGCTTTAAGATGAGTAAAAGACTGATTGATGCAAATCAGTCTTTCAGACTGTCGAAAAAGTGGCTAAAATCGTGCAGACTGTTATTATTTATGTGATTTAGTAGAGTTATTTAAATCTTTGCGTTAA
>CADBNM010000130.1 GCA_902796055.1 Oscillospiraceae bacterium | reverse complement strand
TTGTGAACCGATGATTCTGTTACAGAAATTGATGACGTTGATTGAGTGAAGCTCCGAGTGGTCGGTATATTCCGGGAACAGAAGTTTATAATTGGATAAAATAAATTGCATAGAAAAAACGGTATCCGTAAATCTTTTGTGCAGATCCGGACTTAAATCGCGTAGTCGTTTTTCCAATGCAAAATCGTAGCTTTCTTCCATATCAACCCTCAATTAACCGTGATAATTCACTTTACATATAATTTAACACAAACACATGATTTTTTCAATCTTTTGGCAAAGAAACTTTTGTGAACACAAAATATAAAACTGTAGCGTTAAATAATAAAGGTATTTGAATGTTTGAGAATAGTGTAATTTCATAAGGTATAAAACGAAAGTTGTTTCAATCACTGTATTTAATAATCCTTATAAATTTCTTGAGCAAAAAATATAGAGGACGGGAAATCCGTCCTCTATATTTTTTAAAAACGGTTTTTTATTCCGCTAAATTTTTGCCTGCTTGGAATGCTTGCTCGCATTCTTGCGGGAATACTTTTTCGTGGCGGAGTTTTTTCTCTTCGGGGTTAAACATTGTCCACTCCCAATCTGTTTTGGAGTAATCTTTAAGTTGAAGAGTGTTTCCGCTTACAAGCACTTCTGCCGGTCCCACAAAGCGAGTGAGCGTGTTTTTATAGTTTTCAAGTAGTCCGGTGTACGCCGTATCGTTTGCATTGCTTGTCATAATCAGCAAAACCGGAATTTTGTGTTCATTGCAGCACGGCGTTTCAAGATTATATGTAAGGCTCCTGAAAATCAGGCGTTCATACAGTGCTCGGAAAGACGCCGTCATTTCACTAAGATAATTAGGCGAGCCTATAATCAAACCGTCCGCTTCGCTTATAGCGTCGAGCACGGGAGTAAGTCCGTCCCGACAAATGCAACGACCTTTGAACTTCTCTTTTTTACAACCGAAACAGGAAATGCAACCGGTGTATTTTTCAAGGCGAAACAAGTCAAACTTTTCAACCTCCGCACCTGCTTCTTGCGCTCCTTTTATCGCTTCATTAATCAGTGTATCCGTGTTCCATCCTTTTCTCGGGCTTGCGTTGACCGCAACAATTTTTTTGCTCATTTTATCTCCTTTTGCTTTTTTTATTTTCTTATATATTTTTCATCATCGTTTTTCGTTTCGCTTATTGCTTCATAGCGCTCAAACTTCATGTGCAAGTCATATTTTTCCCTGAGCGCCGCAATTTGCGCCATCATCGGTGAAGCGTGGTGAATATCAAGCGCCTGTTGGCTTTTCCAACTGTCAATAAGTAAAACAGTGTTTTTATCATCAATCGGTATAAAGTATTCATAGCGCAAATTGCCTTCTTGCGCTCTGATTTTGTCCGCAATACCGCTTTGCTCCATCTCTTTTGCAAAAAGAAGCGCATTTCCTTCTTTTTTACTTGTGTAATAAATATTAACGCTTATGCTCATCTGTTTTCTCCAAAAAATTGTTTTAATTAAGTATAGCACATTTTTTTAATAAAGTATAGCAATTAAACGCTTGAATTAAGTATCGGCAAATGTCACTAAATCGGCTTTCGGCTCAAATATATTCTCTCACCATTTCTTCCTTGACAAATTTAATTAAAAGTGTTAATTTATATATAATATGTTATGTAGAGGTGCAAAAGTCAAAAGTAACTGTCGTGCAAGCCGTCGCGAAGCGTTGCGGCAGTGAAAGGGGCGATTGCCGAAGAGCCCGAGGCGCAAGGGCATCTGGCTTAGCGGAGAATATCCGTTCGGCTGTCACTTATGTGGAGAGCTACAAACCGTGTGTTTTTGCAGTCCTTCACACAGGGCTGCTTTTTTGATGATTTTGAATTAAACTATATAAAAGAGGTTTATTATGAAAAAGACAATTTTTGAAGGTGCGGCAACCGCAATAATCACTCCGCTTAACGAAAGCGGCATCGACTTAAAGGCTTTCGGCAAACTTATCGACTGGCAGATTGCCGAGGGGATTGATGCTATTGTCGTTTGCGGCACAACGGGCGAGGGCTCAACTCTTTCCGACGAGGAGCACAAGGCGGCGATTTCCTTTGCCGTTGAGCATACTGCGGGCAGAGTGCCGATTATCGCGGGCACCGGCTCAAACGATATTGACTACGCAAAGAACTTGACCAAGTATTCCTGCGAGGCGGGCGCAGACGCTATGCTCGTTGTAACGCCTTATTACAACAAGGCGACTCAAAAGGGACTGATTACTTCGTTCAACACGCTTGCGGATTTGTCCGACAAGCCGATTATCCTTTATAATGTTCCGTCGAGAACGGGCTGCAACATTCAGCCTGCAACCTGCAAAATTCTTTCCGAGCACGAAAACATCGTGGCTATCAAGGAGGCGAGCGGTAACATTTCTCAGGTTGCCGAGATTGCAAATCTCGTGGGCGACAATATGGACATTTATTCGGGTAATGACGACCAAATTATCCCCGTTTTAAGCCTTGGCGGTAAGGGCGTTATTTCCGTGCTTTCAAACATTATGCCTAAAGAAACTTCGCTTATGTGCCATAAGTATCTTGACGGTGATGTTAAGGGCGCGCTTAAAATGCAGCTCGACTACCTGCCGCTTATCAATTCGCTCTTCACCGAGGTTAATCCTATTCCGATTAAGTCGGCAATGGCGAAAATGGGCTGGTGCGAAAATTACCTCAGACTTCCGCTTACTCCTATGGAAAGCGAACACGAAAAAGCAATGTTTGAATATATGAAAGAGCAAAACTTAATATAAATTATAATAAATTGGGAGATAATTATGATTTGTAACAATATTGGGGTTAACAGCAAAAATCACATAACTTTCTCAGGCCACGATGTTTGCGAACTTGCAAAAAAATACGGCACTCCGCTCTATATTTACGATGAGCAAAGGGTGCGCGAAAACTGCAGAATATATAAAGACGCGATGGATAAATATTTTCCGTCGGCATTGCCTTGCTTCGCGTCAAAGGCGGCTGCCTTCAAAAGAATTTATGAGATTATGAAAGAAGAAGGCATGGGCATTGATGTCGTATCAATCGGCGAAATATATACCGCCATGAAAGCGGGTATGCCGCTTGATAACGCATATTTTCATTCTAACAATAAAACGGATGAGGATGTGGCGTTTGCAATAGAAAACGGCGTTGGCTATTTCGTTGTCGATAACGCCGAAGAGCTTTTTGCGATTGAGCGTATCTGTGAAAAAGCCTGCAAGCGCCAAAAGGTGCTTTTGAGATTGACTCCCGGCATTGACACTCATACATACGAGGCGGTGAACACGGGTAAGGTTGACTCTAAATTCGGCTCGGCAATAGAAACGGGGCAGGCGGAAGAAATCACAAAGCTTGCTCTTTCAATGAATACAATCGATCTTAAAGGCTTCCATTGTCACATCGGTTCTCAAGTATTCGACTCGGATACTTTTTTAAGGGGCAGCGAAATAATGCTCGACTTTATTGCACTCATTAAAACTAAGTATTCATATGAAGCCGAAGAGCTTTCACTCGGCGGCGGCTACGGCGTTAAATATGTTGAGAGTGACCCGGAAATTGATATAGCCGAAAACATTAAGCAGGTTTCGGAATATATTAAGTCTTATTGCGATAAAGTCGGTTTGAATGTTCCGAAGCTGCTTATGGAACCCGGCAGAAGCATTGTTGCGGACGCAGGTATGACCGTTTACAGCGTAGGTACTATTAAAGAAATTCCGGGCTACAAAAATTACATCTCGGTTGACGGCGGTATGACCGATAATATCCGTTACGCGCTTTACGGCAGCGAATATACTCTTTTCGTTGCAAATAAGGCGGCTGACGAAGCGAATTTCACAGCCGATGTAGTCGGCAGATGTTGCGAGAGCGACGATATTATTCAGCCTAAAGTCACCTTGCCGAAGCCCGAAAGAAACGATATTATTGCTGTTTGTACAACAGGTGCGTATAACTACTCCATGGCTTCAAACTATAACAGAATTTGCAGACCGGCTGTAGTTTTCGTAAGCGGTGACAGAGATTATTTAGCCGTAAAAAGAGAAACGCTTGACGATTTAGTTGCAAACGATATTTAGAAAATATAAAAATTAGGGGCGGATTTAAAATCCGTCCCTGATTTTTTTGTCTTTATTATCTCACAAGCGCTATAAACGCCGATTCTCCGCTTTGGTTAACATATGCGCCGAAGGCGTATTGCTTGCCGTCTTTTTCATGGAATTCATAAAAGCTGATAGTGCCGTATTTGCTTGTTGCGCCAATTGTGCCGTCGCCGACAGAACCGTTGTAATCGCAGCTCTTGCCGTCGCTGTCACGCCATTTGCCGTCAACATAAACCTTGTAAGGCTCAACCGTTACTTTAACAACACCGTCTTGAATTAATTCAATATCAACAATGTTTAATTCTTTAACTGATGTAGTCGGATATTCAAAGTATGCTTTCCATTTTCCTGTAAGCGCTTCGCTTTTTTCGATGGCAGCCGCACCCGGCGGAATAATCTGCTCATTCATACCGCCGTACCACTTAAAGTCATCCTGAGAGGGTTTTCCGATGTCCTCGCCATATTGCTTTTTGGTGGTAGCCTCGGTTGTGGTCTCGGTTGTGGCTTCGGTTGTAGCTTCGGTCGAAGGCTCGGCGGTTGTATCCTCTGTATATTCGCTTATTTGAGTGCCGGTGGAAATATCCGTGCTCTTTGGCTTGTTGTTTTTTGATACTATAAGAATAATAGCAATTGCAACAACTATAACCGCTATCACCGCAAGCACGATAATGAGTGCGGTTTTTGAGTCCTTCTCTTTTTTTACGGGAACAACAGGTGCTGCGGACGCATAACCCTGTTTTTGATTTTGCGAGTTCATTACGGGTGGCGTAGTTTGCACAGGCGCAGTCGCTTGATTAGCAGCGTTAGCTTGAGCATTTGCCGCTTGCTTTTGCTCAATAAATTCCCGAGTTTTGTTTACCGGCTGCGTTTGCTCAGGCTGAACATCAATTCTTGCGCCGCATTCTGCGCAGAACGCTACGCCTTCGGGTATGGGCTTTCCGCAATTCTTACAAAACATATTATTCACCTCTTAATAATTTATCAATGAATATCGCAACGCCGTCCTTTTCACAGTCTCCGCATATATTATCCGCTTCTTTCTTAACCGATTTTGGAGAGCTTTCGGTTGCAACACCGATTTTTGCGAGCTTAATCATTCCGATATCATTATCGGCGTTGCCAAATGTGACAAGGTTTTCACTTTTACATCCCTCTTGTTCAAGTAAGAATTTAAGTGCATTTTCCTTGCCGCAAAGGGAATCGGAAAATTCCATTATCTTTTTATGAGAGGAAGTAATGTAAAGGTCTTTATCTTTACATAATTCTTCTCTTATTTCAACTCGCATTTTTGGCTCTTTGAGAATAAAGGCTATGCTTTCGAGCCTTTCGATGTTGTTTTCAAAAAAATCCTCAAAGCTTTCGAGCTTTTTTCTCGTTGTAAAAAGGTAGTTTTTGCTCTTTTTTCCGAAGCCGAATTCCTGAGGGTGTTCAAAGTAGTATTTTTCGGCGTAGGCTTTTCCGTCAACGAAAAGCTCAATTCCAAGCTGCTTGTCCTTGGCATATTCAATGATTTTTCTTGCGCTTTGTTCTTTTAAAACGCGCTTTTTCAATAGCTTTTTTTGCCTTAAATCGTAAATTGCCGCCCCGTTTGAGGTTATTGCAAAATGAGCGCAATCCAAATTCAATACACATTCGGGCAATGTATGAAAAGCCCTGCCGGAGGCTATAACCGTTTTTATTCCCTGCCTGTCTGCGCGTTCCAAAACCGCAAGTGTGTATTCGCTTAAGGTTGAGTCCTTTTTGAGCAAGGTACCGTCAAGGTCGCTCGCAATCATTTTAATTTCCATAATACTATTATAAACAATTATTTGTATTATTGCAATAACGCTTGTTATATGCTATTCTAAAAGTAACTAAAAACGGAGGTATTTTAGCTATGAATGAAAACATTAATAAAGAAGCGCTATTTAAACTGTCTTACGGTCTTTTTGTAATTACCGCGAGCGATGAGGGTAAGGATAACGGCTGCATTATCAACACCTGTATTCAGGCGGCGGAAAATCCGGAAAGAATAGTTGTAGCCGTAAATAAAAGCGGTTATACCCATGATATGATTTTAAAAACAAGAAAGTTTAATGTTTCCATGCTGGATGAAAGCGCTCCCATGGCGGTTTTTGAACATTTCGGCTTCCAAAGCGGAAAGAGCGTTAATAAGTTTCAAACAGCTGTTTACGGCGCAAAGAAAAGTGAAAACGAAGTCTATTATCTCACCGAACACACTAATGCATATATTAGCGCTTATGTTACCGATACTGTTGATTTGGGCTCGCATACTCTGTTTATCGCAACCGTTGTTAAAGCCGAAAAGCTTGCCGATACAAACAGTGTAACTTATGATTATTACTTTAAAAATATTAAACCCGCACCGGCAGCGAAAGCCAAAGGCTGGGTTTGTAAAATCTGCGGTTATGTTTATGAAGGCGAGGAACTGCCCGCCGACTTCATTTGTCCGCTTTGCAAGCATCCCGCATCCGATTTTGAAAAGTTAATATGATGTTATTATTATGTTATTAATATAATATGTAAAAATTCAATGCACCACAAGATGTGGTGCATTTTTTCAAAAAAATACAAAATATGGGAATTATTTATCTGTCTGCATTTAATTGTTTTGTCAATAATAACAAAATAGTAACAAAAATTTTGGTAAAATTCGCTTGTATTTGTAACATCTTACAAAAATAATTTTTGTGCTCTTTTTTGGTTGACTTTTGTGCGGCGCATATGTTAAATTAGTTTTGTTGAACGGAGTTAAACTTCGTCAATTTATATACGGTGCTGATATAAATCTGAAAGAGACGGCTCAGATGTTTCTACCGCAAAGCCTTATTTGCGACTATCGGTAATCGAGTTTAGTTTACTCGTATTATGTCAGCAGGTTATTTACACCTGTTTTTTGTTTTTTGAGGAGTATTATGAAATTACTTGAAGAAAAGATAATTTCAGAAGGTAAAGTGTTACCCGGCAACATCCTTAAGGTTGATGGCTTCATCAACCACCAGCTTGATGTGCCTTTCATAATGCAACTCGGAAAAGAGGTTGCCCGCAGGTTTGAGGGCGCAGGGGTAAACAAAATAGTAACTATAGAAGCGTCGGGCATAGCTATAGCGACAGCTGTTGCAAGTTTTATGAATGTGCCCGTTGTTTTCGCTAAAAAGCACAAGAGCGGCAACATTTCCGATGATGTATACTGTGCAGGTGCGCATTCGTTTACACACGGGAACGATTACACTGCCGTTATTTCAAAGCAGTATCTCAGCGAGAAGGACTGCGTGCTTATAGTTGATGATTTTCTCGCTCTCGGCTCCGCTATGGAATGTCTGATTGATATAATAAAGCAGGCAGGCGCGTCTGTTGCAGGCTGTGTATCGGTAATCGAAAAGGGTTACCAAGGCGGCGGCGACAAATTGAGAGCAGAGGGTATCCGCGTAGAAAGCCTTGCTGTCATTGACAGTATGGAAGGCGGAAAAATCAAGTATCGTCCTGATAAAAGCGAGGCTTAATAAGCCTTTGTTTTCGGGGCGGTTTTTAAATTGTATGTAATTATTATTTACATAAATAAAAAAGTATTTCTAAAAATGGAGGAAAAGGAAAAATGAAATCTATGAAAAAAATCTTAGCAGTATTACTTGCTGTAATCGTTGTAGCAGGTTTGTTCGCAGGCTGTTCAAAGAAGTCAACTCCCGTTGCAGGCTTTATTTGCTTACACGATGAAAACTCAACTTATGACAAGAACTTCATCGACGCAGCTAAAGAAGCTTGTGAAAAGCTTGGCTTAAAAGAAGGCGAGTACTTAATTAAAACAAACATTAACGAAGACAACTCTTGCTACGAAGCAGCAAAAGACCTTGTAGAGCAAGGCTGTAAATTCGTATTTGCTGATTCCTTCGGTCATGAGGACTATATGATTAAGGCTGCAAAAGAGTATCCGGAAGTTCAGTTCTGCCACGCTACAGGCACACAGGCTCACACAGTTAAGCTTGACAACTTCCACAATGCTTTCGCTTCTATCTATGAAGGCAGATATCTTGCAGGTATCGCTGCAGGCATGAAGCTCAATGAAATCAAAGAAGCAGGCAAGCTCAAGGGCAAGACCGCTAAAATGGGTTATGTAGGCGCATTCACATATGCAGAGGTTATCTCCGGTTACACTTCCTTCTATCTCGGCGCAAAGAGCGTATGCCCCGAAGTTACTATGGAAGTAACCTTCACAGGTTCATGGTATGATGAAACAGCAGAAAAAGAAGCTGCTAACAAGCTTATCGCTAACGGCTGCGACCTTATCAGCCAGCACGCTGACTCTATGGGTGCTCCCACCGCTTGTGAAACTGCAGGTATCCCCGATGTATCTTACAACGGCTCAACTGTTTCCGCTTGCCCGAACACCTTTATCGTTTCTTCAAGAATCAACTGGGCTCCTTACTTCGAGTATGCTGTAAAGGCTGCTATAGACGGCACAGCAATCGACACTGATTGGACAGGCACTATTGACACTGAATCTGTTGTATTGACAGACATCAACGAAAAGGCTGCTGCAAAGGGCACAAAGGAAGCTATCGACGCTGCAAAGGCTGAACTCGTTGCAGGTACCCGCAAGGTATTTGATGTTAATAATTTCACAGTTACAGTTTCTAAGGATAAGAACTCTAACGCTAAGATCGACAATAAGGGTCACCTCACCTCTTATATGGCTGATGTTGACACTGACGAAGCATTTACTGCTGATACAGAGGTTGTTAAAGACGGTGCTTTCAATGAATCCGTATTCCGTTCGGCTCCTTACTTTGACATTCAGATCGACGGTATCGAACTTCTTGATGTTAACTTTGGTTAATCTATAAGCTAAGATTTATAATCCGTGGCAGTGTTCCACTGCCACGGATATATTCTTAAAGGTGCTTTTGTATCTGTAATTAAGCCTTACGGCAATATTATAAGATTTAATTACAGATATAAAGAAAAAACGCTATTAAATGGAGGTATGTATGAGCAAGATACCCGCACTTGAACTTAAAGGTATATCTAAAACCTTTGGCTCGATTCTTGCAAACAGAAATGTAGACCTTAAGGTTTACAGAGGAGAAATCCTTGCAATTCTCGGCGAAAACGGTTCAGGTAAAACCACACTTATGAATATGGTATCGGGAATATATTTCCCGGATGAAGGGCAGATATTTGTTGACGGTAAAGAGGTCGTTATCAAGTCTCCCAAAGATGCTTTTGAATATAAAATCGGTATGATTCATCAGCATTTTAAGCTCGTTGATGTTTTTACCGCAACCGAAAATATAGTGCTCGGTGTTGACGACGGTGAAAAATACAATATCAAAGAAGCGCAAAAAAGAATAAGAGAAATTACGGAAAAATACGGTTTTCAAATTGACCTTGATAAAAAGATTTATGAAATGAGCGTATCCGAAAAGCAAACCGTTGAAATAATCAAGGTGCTTTACAGGGGCGCGGATATCCTTATTCTCGATGAGCCCACGGCAGTTTTAACTCCTCAGGAAACCCAAAAGCTTTTTGCGGTTCTCAGAAATATGAAGAAGGATGATAAAACCGTTATTATCATCACTCATAAGCTTCACGAGGTGCTTGATATTTCAGATAGAGTAACTATACTGCGCAAGGGTGAATATATTGCTTCCGTTATGACCTCGGAGGCTACCGAGCAATCGCTCACTGAGGCTATGGTAGGCGAAAAGGTTGACCTTAACATTGAAAGAAAAGACCCCGAGAACCCCGAGGTTAGGCTGGTCGTTAAGCGGCTTAATGTTAAAAAGCCGGACGGTACAAATGCATTAACAGACCTCAACTTTACTGTTAACAGCGGTGAAATTTTGGGCATTGCGGGAATATCCGGTTCGGGTCAAAAGGAATTGCTTGAAGCAATCGCAGGGCTTCAAAAATGCGAAAAAGGCTCATCCATTCTTTATACGGACTCCGACGATGTTGAGCAGCAGCTTGTCGGCAGAACGCCCAGAGAAATCCGCAAGCTTGGCGTGGCAATGTCCTTCGTTCCCGAGGATAGGCTCGGTATGGGACTTGTCGGCAATATGGATATAACCGATAATATGATGCTTCGTTCCTATAAGAACGGCAAGAGTGAATTTCTTGACAGAAAGAAGCCTAAAAAGTTAGCGGAAGAAATCATTGAGGAGCTTGAGGTTGTAACTCCCGGCACAAGCACTCCGGTTCGCCGACTTTCGGGCGGTAATGTTCAAAAGGTGCTTGTAGGTCGTGAAATCGCCCTTGAGCCGAGAGTGCTTATGGTAGCTTACCCCGTAAGAGGACTTGATATTAACTCGTCATATATGATTTACAACCTTCTTAATAAGCAGAAGGAGGAGGGCGTTTCAATTATCTTCGTAGGTGAGGATTTGGATGTGCTTATCGACCTCTGCGATAGAATTATGGTAATTAACTCCGGACATATAACAGGTATTGTTGACGGTAAGAGTGCTAAAAAAGAAGAGCTCGGATTGCTTATGACAAAGAGTATGGACGAGCCGCATCAGGAGGTGGCTGACAGTGAATAAAGAGAATAATAAAGTCAAAGAGCCGCTTTTCCATATTGCGAAAAGACCTGCAATTGCTTGGCAGAAGGCTTGGGGAATAAGAGGCGCTTCAATTCTTATTGCTTTCCTCTTCTCGGGCATTGTAATTATGATGCTTACAAAACAAAACCCGTTAGATGTGTATGCAACAATGTTTAGCGGTAACTTGAGAAGTGAAACTAAGATATGGCAGCTGCTGCAGGAAACGGCGTTGCTTCTTTGCGTATCACTTGCAGTTACTCCTGCGTTTAAAATGCGCTTTTGGAATATCGGCGCCGAAGGTCAGGTGCTTATAGGCGGACTTGCAACGGCGGCATGTATGATTTTATTGGGCGGCAAGATATCAAACGGCTTACTTATTGTTGTTATGATTATTGCAAGTATTGTCGGCGGTGCTGTTTGGGCGATTATTCCGGCTATATTCAAAGCTAAGTTTAACACAAATGAAACTCTGTTCACGCTTATGATGAACTATGTTGCCATTCAGCTCGTTTCCTACTTCGCAATGGTATGGGAAAAGACAAAGGGCGCCGGCACGGTTGGCGAAATTCAATACGGTTGGCTGCCGAGAATAGGCAATAATGATTATATTTTAAATGTTATAGTAGTTTTATTACTTACAGTCGCTCTTTACATTTATTTAACAAAATTTAAGCACGGTTATGAGCTTACGGTTGTAGGCGAGAGTGAAAACACGGCAAGGTATATCGGAATAAATGTAAATAAAGTAATTATCAGAACCATGCTTCTTTCGGGTGCGCTTTGCGGCGTTGCGGGCTTGCTGCTCGTCGGCGGCAAGGACCACACAATTAACAGCAGCATTGCAGGCGGCAGAGGCTTCACGGCGATTATGGTATCGTGGTTGGCAAAGTTTAATCCGCTTTATATGATTTTAACCGCTTTGCTGCTTGCGTTTATGCAAAAAGGTGCCGGTGAGATTTCAACGGTTTACGGAATTGATAAGGCAGTGTCCGATATCATAACGGGTATCATCCTGTTCTTCATTATCGGCAGCGAATTCTTTATCAATTATGAGATTAAATTTATTAAGCGTCACAAGGAGGTAGAGTAATATGTTTTTTGCAACACTTTTAGACTTTATCCCCCGTGCAGTTGTTCAGGGCATTCCGCTTCTCTACGGCTCAACAGGCGAAATATTAACCGAAAAGTCAGGTAACCTTAACTTAGGTATTCCCGGTATTATGTATATGGGCGGTATCGGCGGAGTTATCGGCGCATTCCTTTATGAGAACTCCGTTCCTGCTCCCGCAGCATTAAATCCGTTTTTGGCGGTATTTATCCCGCTGATGTCCACAATTCTTTTCTCGCTTTTGGGCGGACTCATTTATTGCTTCTTAACCGTAACCTTAAGAGCAAATCAAAATGTAACCGGTCTTGCGCTTACTACCTTCGGCGTGGGCTTCGGTAACTTCTTCGGTGCGTCTCTTGTTAAATTAACAGGTAGTGAGATTCCTTCAATTGCGCTTACAAGGACTTCGGATTTCTTCACTAAGAAATTACCCTTTGCAGCACACCTCGGCTGGTTCGGCAAATTGTTTTGTTCCTACAGCTTTTTAGCGTACTTTGCAATTATTGTTGCTATCGTTGCGGCTATCTTCTTAAACAAAACAAGGGGCGGACTTCATCTTCGTGCAGTAGGCGAAAATCCCGCTACTGCGGACGCTGCAGGTATCAATGTAAACCGTTCAAAATACCTTGCAACCTGTATCGGTTCCGTTATCGCAGGTCTCGGCGGTTTGTACTATGTAATGGATTATGCAAACGGCGTTTGGTCAAACGAGGGCTTTGGTGACAGAGGATGGCTTGCAATTGCGCTTGTAATCTTTGCGGTATGGAGACCTAATCTCGGCATTTTCGGTTCCATCGTATTCGGCGGACTTTATATTGTTTATATCTTCATTCCCGGAATGTCAATGCGCTCGCAAGAGCTGTTCAAAATGCTTCCGTATGTTGTAACAATAATAGTTTTGATTATGGTAAGCGTAAGAAAGAAGAGAGAGAATCTTCCGCCGGCGTCACTTGGCTTGTCTTACTTCCGAGAAGACCGATAGTCAGATTGCGGAGAAATCGGATATAAACGCGCCGACTTTAATATTTTTAAAGAAAGCAAAAAAGTCGATTAATCAGTATAGGTTTTAGAGATAATTAAATTTATATCATAATAAAAGGAAAATGCTGAAACCCTTGTGTTTCAGCATTTCAGACTGTCGAAAAAGTGGCTAAAATCGTGCAGACTGTTATTATTTATGTGATTTAGTAGAGTTATTTAAATCTTTGCGTTAA
>CADBNM010000129.1 GCA_902796055.1 Oscillospiraceae bacterium | reverse complement strand
GCAGAAGAAGCTCCCGCTGAGGAAGCAGCAGAGCCCGCAGCAGAAGAAGCTCCTGCTGAAGAAGCAGCTGAAGAGACTCCCGCTGAATAATGACAATTTATAATTTACCGCTGATGTTTCAGCGGTATTTTTTTGTATATTTACAATTTAGTTATTTATTTTTATTCAAAAAATTGTTATAATATAATGAAACATAAAATCGGAGGTTAAATCTTGGATTTTGAAAATGCTAAGGCGAGAGCCGAAGAACTGCGAAAGATTTTAAAATATCATAGCGATTTATACTATAATAAGGATAATCCCGAAATAAGTGATTACGAATATGATATGCTCGGCAATGAACTGAAGGCTATTGAACTTGAGTATCCCGAGCTTATTACAGCTGATAGTCCCACTCAAATTGTTGGCGGCACTGCTTCTTCGCTTTTTCAAAAGGTAGCTCATACCGTAAAAATGGAAAGCTTACAGGATGTCTTTTCTGTTGATGAGGTGAAAGCCTTTGTAAAGCGCATAAAAGACGATTATCCTAATGCGCAATTCACGGTTGAGCCTAAGATTGACGGTCTATCGATTTCCCTTGAATATCGTAATGGCGTGCTTGTCAGAGGCTCTACAAGAGGGGATGGCATAGTCGGAGAGGATGTTACCGCGAATCTTCTGCAAATAAAGGATATTCCGAAAAAAATAAACAGCGACGCTGATTTCCTTGAAGTCAGAGGCGAGGTTTATATGCCTCATTCCTCGTTTTTTGCTTTGATTAACAAACAGGAGGAGAATGGGGAAAAGACTTTTAAAAATCCTCGTAATGCGGCGGCAGGCTCCTTGAGGCAAAAGAATTCGCAGATAGTCGCCGAACGCGGTTTAAGTGTATTTATATTTAACATTCAGACAGTTCGGGGAAAAGCGTTTGAAACTCATAAGCAAACCCTTGATTTTTTAAAAGAATGCGGTTTTCCCGTCATTCCGTCATATGAGCTTTGTGATACTGCCGATGAAATTGAAAGAGAAATAAATAAAATCGGTGACAATCGCGGTAGTTTTGCTTTTGATATTGACGGTGCTGTTGTTAAAACTAATTCACTTTCGCAGCGTGAAGAAATAGGCAGTACGGCAAAATTCCCGAAGTGGGCGGTTGCTTTTAAATATCCTCCCGAAGAAAAAGAAACAGTCCTTCGTGATATTGAAATAAATGTCGGCAGAACAGGAGTTTTAACGCCTACAGGCATATTTGATCCTGTTATTCTTGCAGGCACTACCGTTTCTCGCGCAACACTTCATAATCAGGATTTCATTAACGAAAAGGGCGTTCAGATAGGCGATACTGTCGTGCTTAGAAAAGCCGGTGAAATAATTCCCGAATTGCTTAGGGTTACTAAACACGATGACAGCAAGGGTGTATATAAATTTCCTGAATTTTGCCCCTCCTGCGGTGCTCCCGTTTACAGATTAAACGATGAGGCGGCAATTCGCTGCTTTAACGATAAATGTCCTGCCCAAATGGTAAGGGTAATAATTCATTTTGCTTCTCGCGACGCTTACGGGATTGACGGCTTGGGGGAAGCAATAGTCGAGCAGCTTGTCGATAACGGATTAATTAAAACTCCCGAGGATTTGTTTACGCTTAAAAAAGATGAAATTTTAAAGCTTGAGGGTTTTAAAGAAACATCAGCAAATAACTTGCTTAATTCCATAGAGAATTCCAAGAAAAATGATTTGTCAAAGCTTATTTTTGCACTTGGAATAAGGCATATAGGCGCAAAAAATGCGGCTCAGCTTGCTGTCCATTTCAAGAGCATGAGTGCATTGATTAATGCAAGCGAAGAAGAGATACTTGATATTGACGGATTTGGCGAGGTTATGGCTAAAAGCGTCGTTGAATTCTTTGCAACCGAAGAAAATATAATAATGATAAACAACCTTGAGCAGCTTGGGTTAAATATGAAATCACTGGCTCAAATCAAGGATGAAAGGTTTAAGGGTATGACCTTTGTTCTTACCGGAGCCTTGAGCAAATTTAAGCGTTCGGAGGCTTCAAAAATCATTGAGTCATACGGCGGTAAAACTTCTTCGTCTGTTTCTAAAAAAACTTCTGTAGTCCTCGCCGGCGAGGATGCGGGAAGTAAGCTTACAAAAGCACAGTCACTCGGTATTAGAATTATTAGCGAGGATGAATTTGAAGATATGATAAATTGAGGTGTATTATGAAAAATATTGATGAACTTTTAAAAGAAGTAAAAAGAATTCATATGATCGGCATCGGAGGTTCGGGAATGTGTCCGCTTGCCGAGATTTTACATACTCAAGGGTATGAGCTTTCGGGTTCCGATAATAATGAAAGCGACATTTTAAAAAGAATAAGAAAAATGGGCATACCCGTAACTATGGGGCATAAACCCGAAAGTGTTGAAGGCGCTCAAATGGTTATTCATACCGCTGCGCTTCTTCCTGATAATCCGGAACTCGTTTCAGCAAAGGAGAAAGGCATACCCACTTTTGAAAGAAGTTATCTTTTGGGTGCGGTAAGCCGCCTTTTCCCTGATTGCATAGGCGTTTGCGGCACTCACGGGAAAACTACGGTTTCTTCTATGCTAACTCAGGTTTTGCTTACAGACGGAAAAGACCCGAGTGCGGTTATCGGCGGAAAACTCCCTCTTATTGACGCTTACGGCAGAGTAGGTGAAAGTGACATTTTTGTTTGCGAAAGCTGCGAGTTTAAGGATACCTTCCTTCGATTAAGCCCTAATACCGCTGTTATCTTAAATATTGATGCCGACCATCTTGAATATTTTAAAACAATGGACAACTTAAAGGCATCCTTTACTAAATTCGCTTCAATGTCTAATAATGTTATTTATAACGGTGACGATGCAAACACTCTTGAAGCCGTAAACAACATCAAAGATAAGGATAAAACCTTTATTACCTTCGGCAGAAGCGAAAATAACGATTATTATGTAAAAAATATTAAAATGATTAAAAGCCGTGCTTCCTTTGATGTTTATAAAAAAGGTGAATTGCTTATGCACTTAAATCTTTTGGTGCCGGGCGAGCATAATATTGAAAATGCATTAAGCGTTGTTGCAGCAGCGGATTTTGAGGGCTGCAGTGCCGAAAACATCAAAAAAGGCATTGAAGCCTTTGGGGGTGCTGGCAGAAGATTTGAGTTTCTTGCCGAAATTGACGGTATTACAATTGCCGATGATTACGCACATCATCCTACCGAGCTTAAAGTAACACTTGAAGCTGCTATGGGAATGGGATATAAGCGTGTTTGGGCAGTATTCCAGCCGTTTACATATTCGAGAACTTATGACCATTTTGATGAATTTGTTGAGGTTCTGCAAATTCCTGATAAGTGCGTAATGAGTGAAATTATGGGTTCAAGAGAAATAAACACATACAATATTTACACTAAGGATCTGGCGGCAAAAATCCCCGGCAGTGTTTGGTTTAACACTTTTGAAGAAATAGCGGAATATGTAACAAAGAACGCTAAATCGGGAGACTTGATTATTACTTTAGGCTGCGGTGATATATATAAGGCGGCAAAAATAATGATTGAAAAGCTTTCGTAGCATTTCACAAAAATATTACCTCCTCATAGTATGTTAAAGAAAACTATGGGGAGGTCTTTTTATTGAGTAAAAAGAATGTTTTATTTATCGGAGGTGATTCAAGGCAGTTGTATTGTGCCAAAAATTTGCTTGATGAAGGTTATGAAATTTCCATTTACGGTTTTGATAAGTACGAGGATATCAATAGCCTTTTTATGAATTTTAAAGTTTTAAAGATTGCAATAATTTTAGCGGATGCAATTGTTTTGCCCACTCCGTTTTTACATAATGATTATCTGTATATGCCGTTTTGCGAGGAAAGAATCAAACCGAGTGAAATACTTAAACATATTGATAATACGAAAATTGTTTTCGGCTCTTCATTTGGCGATGATTTTAGGAAAAAGCTTGAGGACAAAGGAATAAGGTATGTTGATTTTTTGGAGGACGAGTCCTTGGCTGTTTTAAATGCAGAGCTTACTGCCGAGGGTGCGGTCAATATTATTTGTAATTCGCTCAAAAGGTCTGTTTCCGATAATAAAATTCTCGTTTTGGGCTTTGGCAGAATATCAAAAAACATAACTCGGATTTTGTCGGCATTTCGCTGTAAAACTACAGTAGGTGCAAGAAAAAAGAGCGATTTAACCTGGGCAAAATTATTCGGAACACAGGCAAAAGAAATTAAACACATTAATTATTCGGATTATGATATTGTAATAAACACTGTTCCGGCACCTTTGCTCAGTGTGTCATTAATAGAAGAAAATAAATCGGTTTTATTCTTGGATTTGGCGCCCTCTTTTTCCTGCTTATGTGAAAACTATATTTGTGCGACTGCGCTGCCCGGAAAGTATGCGCCTGAAAGCGCGGGAAAGAATCTTGCCGATGTAGTGAAATACAATTTGGAGGGCAAAAATAATGAGTAATATCGGCTTTGCTCTCACGGGTTCCTTTTGCACCTTTGACAACGCAATCAAACAAATGAAAATTTTAAAAGCCGCAGGACATAATTTGACACCGATTATGTCCTATAACGCTTATAATTTTGATACAAAGTTCGGCACAGCCGAAAGCTTTAAATCGCAAATTGAAAGTGTTTGCGAAAACAAAATAATTCATACAATTCAACAAGCGGAGCCAATCGGTCCGAAAAAAATGTTTGATGCTTTGCTCGTTGAACCGTGTTCGGGTAATACGCTCGCTAAAATAGCACTCGGTATAGTGGATACTCCCGTTACAATGGCGGTTAAATCGCATCTTCGCAATTCAAGCCCGGTTCTGCTCGCGGTATCTACCAATGACGCTTTAGGGAATGCCGCAAAGAACATAGGATTTCTCTTGAATGTTAAAAACATATACTTTGTACCGATGGGTCAGGATAATAAATACTTTAAGCCCCGTTCTGTTGTGGCTGATTTTGAAATGACGGAGCTTGCTCTTAACCATGCGCTTGATAATAAGCAGATACAACCAATAATTAAGTCGTATTAACTATTCGGTTTAATATATAGTTAAAATTCATAAAATATTAACAAATTTAATATTGACTAACCAATTATAAAGTAGTATTATTAATTCTGTTAGCACTTTGACATTCAGAGTGCTAACAGTTTTAAAATTTATATTAAGGAGGCGACTATGTTTTCTGCATTTCATTCTTTTGATGCTTTTTTTTACAGCATAGTTCATTCACTGCATTCAACCGCAGCAGATGCAATTATCACGCCTGTTGCAACCGTGGTTTCTTTTCTCGGCGATAACGGCATGATTTGGATTTTACTTGCGCTTGTTTTACTTTTATTTAAGAAAACAAGAAAGATAGGCGTATGCGTTGCTGCAGCGCTTGTGCTTGATGTTGTTGTTGTAAACGGCATACTTAAACTGTTAATTGACAGACCCAGACCTTGGGAAATGGGGGATTTTGAGTTTATAACCCGTGAATATGTTGACCAACGGCTTATCAGTATTCCTACTGATTCTTCGTTCCCATCAGGACACACGGCGTCGGCATTCGCAGGTGCTTTCGGCTTGCTTTGCGCCCTTGACAAAAAACAGAAGCTTTGGGCAATACCCGCATTGATTTTGGCGTTAATGATATCTGCTTCAAGAATTTATGTTTGCGTTCATTACCCGTCAGATGTTTTTGCAGGTATGATTATCGGTATTATTATAGGCATTGTTGCTTATTATATTGCAACCGCAGTTTTGAAATGGATGGAAAAAACAGGTAAGTTCTCCAAATTCCATCAAATATTAATTGGAGAGAAATGGGGTATATGAATGAATATTAAACCGATGTTTGATAAAGTAGTATTAAAATTCACTGAGGCTGAAGAAACCTCCGCAGGCGGACTCTTGCTTGCTTCAAGCGCAAAAGAAAAGCCTGAAATAGCGGAAGTTGTCGCTGTAGGTCCCGGCGGATTGGTTGACGGTAAGGAAGTTAAAATGTGCTTAAATACAGGCGATAAGGTTATTTTGAGCAAGTACTCAGGCACAAATGTCAAAATTGACGGCGAAGAATTTGTTATCGTTAAACAGTCCGATGTTTTAGCAATTGTTGAATAAGGAGAGATAAATATGGCAAAGCAAATAATTTACGGTGAAGAAGCAAGAAAAG
>CADBNM010000128.1 GCA_902796055.1 Oscillospiraceae bacterium | reverse complement strand
ATTTGAGTGATGGAAGAATCGTCAAGTACACTCCTTCAGATTGAAACAGTTAAAGAAAACTGTAAGGTGATAAGAGAAAACATTGCCGAAGCGGCGATAAAAAGCGGCAGAAAACCCGAGGATGTCAGGTTTATGGCGGTAACCAAAACCGTTGAGCCGATTTTCATCAATGCTGCTCTTGAAACAGGAATTGATTTAATCGGCGAAAACAGGGTGCAGGAATTTTTGGCGAAGGAGCCGGAATTGCACCTTGAAGGCGTTGAAAAGCACCTTATAGGTCATCTGCAAAAAAACAAAGTGCGCCAAATTGTCGGCAAAGTGGATATGATAGAGTCGGTGGATAGCGTAGAGCTTGCCGCGGAGATTTCAAAGCGTTCCAAAACAGCGGGGATAACTACCCCCGTGCTCATTGAAGTTAATATAGGCGAGGAGGAATCCAAATTCGGCTTTAGTGCCGACGGCTTAGAGGAAAAAATACTCGAAATATCCGAAATGCCCGCGCTTGAAGTTAAGGGAATGATGACTATTCCGCCTATTTGCGAAAAAAGTGAGCAAATGAGACAAAATTTTTCAAAAATGAGGCAAATTTACATTGACATTAACTCTAAAATATTTAATAATATAAATATGGATATTCTTTCAATGGGAATGTCGGCGGATTATACGGAAGCAATTTTGGAGGGTTCAACTCTTGTAAGGGTAGGCTCTGCAATATTCGGTCCGCGTATATACAGATAATCGGAGGTAGAAAATGAGCTTTATTGACAAAATCAAAGACCTTGTAAATGTTCCTGAAGATGAAGATTATGAAGATGGCGAATTAATGGAGGAGGATTACGAGGTTGAAGAGCCGCCTAAAAAACAAAGATTTGAAAAGCCTTTGCGTTCGGCACCGGAGCGTGAGCGTAAGTCGTCGGATTACGGTAAGTTTGCCGAGTCTTATTCGGGCGGTGGCAGAACCTCCTCTTATTCGGAAAAAAACGAGAGAGACAGTAAGGTTGTAAACATTCACACAACAACTCAGGTTCAGGTAGTGCTTGCTCATCCCGACAAATTTGAGGATGTTCGCAAAATAGCAGACCACTTGAATTCAAAAAGAACAGTTGTGCTTAACCTTGAGTCAACTCAAAGAGATGTAGCAAGAAGAATAGTTGATTTTCTTTACGGTGCAGCTTATGCAAACGGAGGAGAAATCCGCAGAGTTGCCGCAAGCACCTTTATCATCATCCCGCACAATGTCAACATTGTCGGCGATCTCATTGATGAACTTGAAAACAACGGCGTATTTTTTAGCGAATAATTAAATTAATATATTTTTATGGGAGTGATAGATATGATATTACCAAATCAGATTACGGAACATGAATTTACATATGCGAAGGGCATGTATAAAGCAGGAGAGGTCGATGAATTCTTAAAGCAGGTAGCGGATAGCTACGAGCAGACCTTCCGCGAGAACGGCGAGCTTGTTAAAAAGCTTGAAATTCTCGCTGACAAGGTAGAAGAATACCGCAACGAAGAAGACAATATCAGAGTTGCTCTTTTAGCGGCGCAGAAGGCTGCAAGCCAGTTGACCAAAGAAGCCAAGGCGGAAGCGGAAACTACTATTAAGGACGCTCGCCAAAAGGCGGAAACTCTTATGTCGGCTGCAAAGGCTGATTCCGAAAGAACTATCAGCGAAGCAAACGGCTATTCGGATAAAACCGTTGCTGACGCTGAGGAAAAGGCGAGACAGCTCGTTTCTCAGGCTCAGTATCAAGCAGCTCAAACTCTCAGCGAGGCTGAAGCTAAGGCTAATAAAACAGTTGCGGATGCAAATGATGAAGCGGCAAGAATTGAAGCCGATTATCAAAGAAACAAGAAAATTGAAGAGGTTGCGCTTGAAGCCATCAAGAACGAAAGTGCAAAATTCAAGGGCGAGCTTCTTGAAATGTACAGAACTCATATTTCCCTCATAAATGAAATCCCCGCATTGGTTCAGGTTGATGAAAAGACTTTTGAAGAGCCTGAAGAAAAGGTTGAGGAAGAAATTGTTGTTGAGGAAACTATTTCAGAGCCGGAAACCGAAGAGCCTGTAGTCGAAGAAGCAGCAGAGCCTGAAATTGAGGAAGAGCCTGTAGCCGAGGAAGCGGCAGAGCCCGAAATCGAGGAAGAGCCTGCAGCCGAGGAAGCGGCAGAGCCCGAAACCGAAGAGCCTGTAGCCGAGGAAGCAGCAGAGCCCGAAATCGAGGAAGAGCCTGCAGCCGAGGAAGCAGCAGAGCCCGAAGCCGAGGAAGAGCCTGCAGCCGAGGAAGCAGCAGAGCCCGAAACCGAGGAAGAGCCTGTAGCAGAAGAAGCAACAGAGCCTGAAATCGAAGAAGAACCTCAGCAGCAGACCTTTGAGTCTCAGCCGGAAGAAGAAACCGATTCTGAAAGCGAAACTGAAGCAGAAACCGAAGAAAAGCGTCCTGTAAATGTGGCTAGAAAACAGTCTTTCGAGGAAGCTTTTGCGGCATTCTTTAATGATGACGACGAGGAAGAGGATGACTTTTCCGACCTTGAAGAATTAGGAGAGGATATTGATCTCGGCGATGACTTTGATGAAACCGATTTTGATATGTTCGGTGCGGAAGACGCAGAGGACGATGATGATTCTCACGGCTTCGGCAGACTCTTTAGAAAAAAATAAAAATATAAAGGCGGGGTAACCCGCCTATTGATGTTTATACCTGTTTAGGAGGAAATCTTTAAAATGGATTATAAATCTACCCTTAATATGCTTAAAACCGACTTTCCCATGAGGGCGGGACTCCCTCAGAGAGAGCCGAATTTTCTTGATAAGTGGTACGAAGAGGATATTTATTCTAAAATGATGGAGCGCAATGAGGGCAAACCGCTGTTTGTTCTTCATGACGGTCCGCCTTATGCTAACGGCGGAATTCATCTTGGCACCGCTATGAATAAGTGCTTGAAGGATTTTATCGTTAAGTATAAGAATATGACAGGCTTCAAAAGTCCTTATGTTCCCGGATGGGATACTCACGGACTTCCCACTGAGCTGAAAGCCCGCAAAAAGGCAGGTATAAGCTCTCATTCAACAATATCCGATGTTGAGTTGCGTAAAATCTGCCGTGAATATGCCGAACAGTATTTGGATGAGCAGAGAAATCAGTTCAAGCGCTTAGGCGTTCTCGGCGAGTGGGACAATCCTTATGTTACGCTTACTCATGACTTTGAGGAAGAGCAGATTAAGGTTTTCTCCGAAATGGCTGAGAAAGGCTATATTTATAAAGGCTTAAAGCCTGTTTATTGGTGTCCCGACTGTAACACCGCGCTTGCCGAGGCTGAAATTGAGTACGCCGACGATGATTGCTACTCTATTTATGTCAAGTTTGCGGTAAAGGACGATAAGGGCATCTTAAAGGCGGCAGGCGCAGACCTTTCCAAAACATATTTTGTTATTTGGACAACCACTACCTGGACTCTCCCCGGTAACCTTGCAATTTGCTTAGGTCCGAGGTTTGATTATGCTCTTATTAAGTGCGGGGACGAGTATTTTGTTATGGCAAAAGAGCTTTGCGACGGTGCTATGGCTGAATACGGCAAGGAATATGAAATTATCGCCGAGTTTAAAGGCGCGGATTTGGAATATATCACCTGTCAGCATCCCTTCCTTGATAGAGAGAGCCTTGTTATCAACGGCGAGCATGTAACTCTTGAAAGCGGTACGGGTTGCGTTCACACAGCACCCGGCTTCGGCGTAGAGGACTTTGATGTTTGCAATAACTATGATGAAATCGGTATTACCGTACCCGTTGACAGTAAGGGACTTTTAACTGCCGAGGCAGGTCAGTTTGAAGGACTTACAACGGATGAAGCAAATAAGCAAATTGCGATTTTCCTCGAAGAACACGGTAACCTCTTTGCTATGAAGAAAATCGTTCACCAATATCCGCATTGCTGGAGATGTAAGCAGCCCATTTTATTTAGGGCAACAAGCCAGTGGTTCTGTTCTGTTGAAGACTTTAAAGAGGAAGCATGCAAAGCGGCGGACGGCGTTAAATGGTATCCTGCTTGGGGTCTTGACAGGCTCAAGAATATGATTAGAGAGCGTAAGGACTGGTGTATTTCCCGTCAGCGCAAATGGGGCGTTCCGATTCCCGTTTTCTATTGCGATAATTGCGGTAAAGAAATCATTGATAAAGCTTTGATGGACAATGTATCCGCTGTATTCGGCAAGGAGGGCTCTGACGCTTGGTATGCTCACGAGAGCGATTACTTTATTCCCGAAGGCTATAAATGCCCGCACTGCGGCGAGAGCAAAGGCTTCTCAAAAGAGAAGGACATTATGGATGTTTGGTTTGACTCGGGCTCCTCGCACCGCGCGGTATGCAAAAACAGACCTTATCTGCATTGGCCGGCAGATGTTTATCTTGAAGGCGCAGACCAGTTCAGAGGCTGGTTCCAGTCCTCAATGCTTACCTCCGTTGCAACCACGGGTAAAGCGCCTTATAAAGAGGTCATTACTCACGGCTGGGTTGTTGACGGTAAGGGCAGACAGATGCATAAATCGCTCGGCAACGGCATAGCTCCCGAGGAAGTTATAAACAAGTACGGCGCAGATATTTTAAGACTTTGGGTAGCGTCGTCCGATTATCATGCGGATGTTCGCATTTCTCCCGATATTTTAAAGCAACTTTCCGAAATATACAGAAAAATCAGAAATACCTCTCGCTTCATCTTGGGCAATATTTCCGATTTCGACCCTGATAAAGACAGCGTAGATGAAAGCGAGCTTGAAGAAATAGATAAATGGGCGCTCTGCGCTTTGGATAAGCTTATCGATTATACTAAAGAGAACTATGAAAAGTATGAGTATCATACTATTTTCCATGCGCTTCATAACTTCTGCGTAATTGATATGTCTAATTTCTATCTCGATGTTTTGAAGGACAGGCTCTATGTTGAGCGCGCGGACTCCAAAACGAGAAGAGCAGCGCAGACAACTATGTATAAGATTCTTGACGCATTAACTTTATTAATTACTCCCATTTTGGCGTTTACCGCGGATGAGATTTGGGCTTCAATGCCTCACGACGCTTCAAGAGACGCGCGTTCACCGTTGCTTAACGATATGCCCGAGGCAAAGGGACTTTATAAAGACCTTGCCGCTAAGTGGGATAGAATTCACGCAGTGCGTGACGATGTTAATAAAGCGCTTGAGGAAGCGAGAAATAATAAGCTCATAGGTAAACCGCTTGAATCAAAAATCAAACTTTTTGCTCAGGGCGAGTTGCTCGAATTCCTCGGCGAAAATAAAGCCGTATTGCCCGCATCGTTCATCGTTTCTCAGGTAGAAGTGTCCGAGGGCGAAGGCGATTTCAAGGGCGAGGTCGAAGGTCTTTCCGTTACCGTTTGCAAGGCTGACGGTCAAAAATGCCAGCGTTGTTGGTCGTATTCCGAAACCGTTGGTACAGTAGAAGGCAATGATGAAATTTGCGCAAGGTGCGCGGCAATTTTAGGCGAGTAATATGACTGCTCTTTTGGTAATAATAATTGCGTTGCTTGTAGCTGTTGACCAGCTTACTAAGGTGATAATGCGCGTGTGGCTTCAACCTGTACACAGCATAGAGATCATACCGCGTTTTATCCGCTTCAGATATGTGCTTAATACAGGTGCGGCATTTTCGATGCTTGAAAACGCAAGGTGGCTTTTTATAGCCATAACCGTTGTATTTACGGTGGCTTGTCTTGCGGCGCTGTGTTCGCGCAAGCTGCAAAACAAATATCCCTTACTTAAAAACAATTTTCTTAAATGCACCCTTGTGCTTATAAGCGCAGGCGGCATAGGCAATTTGATTGACAGGATATTTGTCGGCAAAGTGGTTGATTTTATTGAACCGGTATTTGTTAATTTTGCAGTGTTTAACTTTGCGGATATGCTGGTAACAGTAGGCACCATTATGCTCGCCGCCTACCTGATTTTCGATATTGTTCGTGACACTAAAAACAAGAGGGCAAAAAATGAGTAAAACCTTTCTTTTTTCGGCGGATGAACAAAGGGCGTCGCATAGAATAGATGTTGTAACAGCCTCCTATTTTTCCGATGTTACCCGTTCAAGAGCGCAGTTGCTCATAGCCGAGGGTGCAGTAAGCGTCAACGGCAAGCCTGTCACAAAAAATTATAAGGTAAAGTTAGGCGACAGAATATCGGTAAAAGTGCCGGAACCCAAAGAAGTTGAAATAGAGCCTGAAGATATACCGCTCGATGTGCGCTTTGAGGATAGTGATTTGCTTGTGGTAAATAAGCCCAAGGGAATGGTTGTTCATCCCGCAGCAGGTCACGAAAGCGGCACTATGGTAAATGCTTTGCTTTACTATTGCGGCAAAAGTCTCTCCGGAATTAACGGCGAGTTAAGACCGGGAATAGTGCATAGGATTGATAAAAACACAAGCGGACTGCTTGTTGTGGCGAAAAATGATTTTGCTCATCAGTCCTTGGCAAGGCAGATAAAGGAGCATTCCTTCACAAGAGAGTATGAAACAGTCGTTTACGGCAATTTAAAGGACGATACAGGCACTATTGACGCACCTATAGGCAGACATCCCACTCACCGCAAAAAAATGGCTGTTACGGACAAGCACTCACGAAATGCCGTAACTCACTATGAGGTCATAGAACGCTTTGGTGATTTTACTCATATCAGAGTGCAGCTTGAAACGGGCAGAACGCACCAAATCAGAGTTCATATGGCGTATATAGGACACCCTGTAGCCGGCGACGAGGTTTACGGACCTAAAAAGGTCATTTCCTCGCTTGGAGGGCAATGCCTTCATGCGCGCCTTCTGGGTTTCAAGCACCCTCGAAGCGGCAGATATGTGGAGGTGGAGAGCGAGCTCCCCGAATATTTCACCGACTTTCTTAAAAAATTAAAAGCAAAAAATGCTTAATATAATCAACCATCACTATAGTTTATTGGAGGAAGAAATGGATAAGTCAGTATTAAAAGAATTAGAGAAAAGGGCGTGCAAAGTGCGTATTGATGTAATCGAAGGCACTTTCAACGCAGGCTGCGGTCATCCGGGCGGCTCTCTTTCTGCGGCAGATGTTTTAACATATCTGTACTTCAATGAAATGAGAGTTTATCCCTCTAATGAGAGAGCGGAGAACCGTGACAGGTTTGTGCTTTCAAAGGGACACGCTGCACCCGCGCTTTACGGTATATTGGCACAAAAGGGTTTCATTTCACAAGAAGAAATTAAAACTCTGCGTAAAGTCGGCTCAACTCTTCAAGGGCATCCGAGCATTAAAACTCCGGGCATTGATATGTCGACAGGCTCGTTGGGTCAGGGCGTATCAGCGGCTGCGGGTATGGCTCTTGCAGGCAAGCTCGATAAAAAGGATTACCGTGTTTACGCTTTGCTTGGCGACGGTGAGATTGAAGAGGGCGAGGTTTGGGAAGCTGCAATGTTCGCGGCTGCGAAGAAATTAGATAATCTCGTTGTCATTGTAGATAATAACAATTTGCAGATTGACGGTACTGTTGAAGAGGTTAACTCTCCTTATCCGATTGATGAAAAATTTGAAGCCTTTGGCTTTAATGTTATTAATATTGACGGTCACTCCTTTGAAGATATGGAAAAGGCTTTTGCCGCAGCCCGTGAAGAGAAGGGCAGACCTACGGCTATCATTATGAAAACCGTTAAAGGCAAGGGCGTTTCGTTTATGGAAGATGTTTGCTCGTGGCACGGTAAGGCTACCGACGCGGAGCAGTATATAACAGCAATCGGCGAATTAAAACTCCGCCTTGCGGAATTGGAGGCGTAAAATGGCAGAAGTAATTAAAAAGGCTACAAGAGAAGGTTATGCGGCAGCGCTTGAAGAGCTCGCTTCAAATCCCGATATTATTGTTATGGACGCCGACCTCGGTGCGGCAACAAAATCCGCAAGCTTCAAAAAATTTGCTCCCGAAAGGTTTATTGACGCAGGCATAGCGGAAGCAAATATGATGGGCGTAGCGGCAGGTCTTGCAACCTGCGGCAAAACAGTATTTGCTTCGTCATTCGCAATGTTTGCTGTTGGCAGAGCGTTTGAGCAGGTTAGGAATTCAATCGCCTACCCTGAATTGAATGTTAAAATTTGCGCTTCTCACGCAGGTATTTCCGTTGGCGAGGACGGCGCTACCCACCAGTGCAACGAGGATATAGCACTTATGCGTACGCTGCCTAATATGGTTGTAATCAACCCTGCAGATGTCATCGAGGCAAAGGCTGCAATTTTAGAGGCTGCCCGCTATAACGGCCCTGTTTATGTAAGGCTTGGCAGACTCGCAATTCCTCAGATTTTCAATGATTCTTACCGTTTCAAAATAGGCAAAGGTACAGTCCTTGCGGACGGTGACGATGTAACCATTATCGCTACAGGGTTAATGGTAAACGAAGCGCTCAAATCCTGCGAATTACTTAAAAACCACGGTATTTCGGCAAGGGTTGTAAATATTTCAACAATCAAGCCTATTGATAAGGCTCTTATAGTTGAAAGCGCAAAGAAAACAGGCTGCGTTGTAACAGCCGAGGAGCATTCGATTATCGGCGGTCTCGGCAGCGCGGTTGCGGAGGTTCTCAGTGAAGAATGTCCCGTTCCGCTTGTAAGAGTCGGAGTGAACGATGTATTCGGTGAATCGGGTCCCGCTTGGGAGCTTCTTACAAAATACGGTCTTTCCGCTGAAAACATCGCTAAAAACGCTGTAAGCGCAGTAGCAAAGAAGTAATGAAAGAGTATTATAAGCAAATAAAAGTATTAACGGCGTTTGCATTAGTTGCATTCGCCGTCTTGCTCATTTTTGCGTGCTTTTCTCAGCGCGGCAAAATAACCGTTAAAAATAAGCCTGCAAAGGCTGTAACAAGCGCTCTTTCGGAAGAAGCCGCACAGGAGCAGATAAATAAAAAGGTCTCGCCAATAACAGAAGCCGAAGTGAGCGAAAAAAGCTCTTACAATAGCAATACAAGCGAGCCTTTCAACGATTTCCCCGTAAACATTAATACAGCCGACGCCAAAACGCTTA
Source organism: Oscillospiraceae bacterium (assembly GCA_902796055.1). Taxonomy (GTDB): domain Bacteria; phylum Bacillota; class Clostridia; order Oscillospirales; family Acutalibacteraceae; genus RUG714. The sequence continues at coordinate 4,306 of CADBNM010000128.1, read as the reverse complement.
TGAATATACCGGGGATAGGGCAGGCAAAGGCTAATGAAATAGTCGCTTACCGCAATGCAAACGGCAATTTCAGCCGTGCCGAGGATTTGCTCAATGTTTACGGCATAAGCGAAGCGACCTTAGCAAAGATTTACGGCTATATAACTGTGTAATCCTTAATTCTCTGTAATCACAAAGTAAAAACGCCGAGACCGATTGTCTCAGGCGTTTTTACTTTAATTTTTGAAAAGGAGATTGAGTTTCTTCTTGTAATCTAATTAAGCTTACCGAAGTAGTGCTCTACGCAAAGTTTTTCGCACTCTTTGGCAAGGTTGCTCAGTCTTACGACCAGCTTTTCGGGCTTTTCCTTCATACCGCCCATTATCCAATCGCTGAAAACACCTGCTGTGCCGTAAGCAAAAAATGAGGAGATAAACATTTCATCCTCTGCTGCAATTTTTTTATTTGCATTTATTTGCATTTCTTTAACTACATAAGTGTATTTGTCGGTCATAACGCTTAAAATATATGCGCGAAATTCGGTATTTGCATATTTAAGGGCGTTTGTATAGAATTTTTCATTTTTTTCAAGCATGTAGAGGATTTCAAGTAATTTTTCCTCCCATTTTTCAATGCTGAAATCATTTGTAACCGGAATTAAAATATCATTTTCAAAAATCCAGTTAATGAGATCATATTTATCATTATAATGGTAATAAAAGGACTGTCTGTTAAGTCCGCAGCCATCGGTTATATCGGTAATTGAAATTTTATTAAAAGGTTTAGTTTCCATTAAACCCTTAAAGGCAGTTGCTATAGCCTTTTTTGTAATATTTGAGTTTGACATTTTCACTTCTCCCCAAAATTATTTAACTAAATAAATTAATTGCTTGTATAAATTATATCACATTATTTTGAATTTGACAATGATTATTTTTTATACATTGTAGAGCGTACGGAATTAACGGTTGAATTTATGCATATAATAAGTTATTATATATGTATCATAATATCGGGGAAAGCACGATGAAAAAAGTAAAAGATTTTTTAAAATCAGAGCAGTTTAAAGAGCTTGTTAAATATTTAATTTTTGGCGTACTTACAACGGTTGTGAGCCTTGTAAGCTTTAAAATATTTGATGCGCTTTTAGGTCAGCGTCTATATCTTATATCAAATGTTTTAAGCTGGATTTTTGCCGTAGCTTTTGCATTTATTACAAATAAGCTTTGGGTATTTCGCTCAAAAAATACCGAAAAAAAAGTAATTTTTCGTGAACTTTTTTCGTTTGTAACCGCCAGAATTTTAAGCCTTTTAATAGAAGAAGGCGGACTTTGGCTGCTTATTGATGTGCTAAAATTAGGTCAAATGCAGCCTGTCAAGATTTTCTCGCTTAGTATCAACGGCAATCTGATTGCAAAGATTATTATGCAAGTTGTCGTAGTGGTTTCAAACTATGTATTTTCAAAATTTTTCATTTTTAAAAAGGGGAAAGCTGTGTCCGATGAAAGCTAAAGCGATAATTTCATTAAGCCTTTGTTTCGCATTGGCTTTTGCTTTTTGCGGCTGTTTAAAGCCGCGCAAAAAGGGCGTACCTCAATCCGATACTACCGCACCGGCAACAACTGCCGCAACAACTAAACCTACAACAACTAAACCTGTTGTGACTACTTCAAAGCCTGTAACAGAGCCGAAAAATGATGATAGCGAATACAGGCTGGATAAGTATTCACATCTTTCCGATTACGAAAAAGAGGTTTATGATACTATTCTGTCGGCGCTTGAAAACGGTGAAGAAACTATAGAAATATCGGGCGATGAAATGAATGAGCAGATATTTGATAAAGTGTTTTATTATTATCTTGTCGTTGACCATCCCGAGTATTTTTATGTTCGCCCGTTCAGCGAGGGCTATTCCAATGGTGACGAGATAGTAAAAGCGGATTTTTGTATAAAATATATCTATTCTGCTGAACAGATTGCGGCAAAGCAGAAGAAAATTAATACTATAGTTGCTGCATTACAGAAAAAACTTCCTAAAAATGCCACGAATTACGATAAAGCCCTCCTCGTGTACGACTATATTATTGATAACTGCGAGTATGCCGAGGAATTCGAAAACGCCGATAACACGGCGGCGCAGCAGTCCCCGGTCTCTACAATAGAGGGCTGTTTATTGGATAAAAGGGCAGTTTGCACAGGTTATTCGCGCGCATATAAGTATATACTCAATAAAATGGGCATTAAGTGTTCCGTTATAAGCAATCCCAAGCATGAATGGAACATTTTGATGCTTGATGATGAGTATTATTATACCGATGTTACATGGTCGGATACGCCTCAGACAAGATATAAGTATTTTGCCGTAACAACAAAGCAAATTACCGAGGATCACGATTTGCCTGAAGAAGAGCTGCCCGACTGTACCGCAACAAAGAATAATTATAATGTTAAAAATGGCTTAACATAGGGAAAAATCAATAGTACAGCTTATTGATTTAAAGTGAATTATAATTCGAAATCAAGTCCTGTAAAGCATAATTGCTTTACAGGACTTTAATAATTGTAAAGTCAAATAACTTGCCGTACAATTTGACAAAAAAATACATTTGTTGTGATGAAAAACGACGAAATTTCTTTGGCTATTTTTAACGAAATTTTCTATCATATTTTGTAAAAATAATAAAAAAGAAGTTTATTCATTTAATTTTAGCCATTTGCAGTTGCAATTTACCCGTTTTTTGTGATATATTTATAGCGCAATAATATAATATATAAGAATTTGTTATATACATCTCAACAGTTTGGAAGGAGATAGCGAAAGAATGGCTGAAAACAGAGGTACGCAAAATCCGATATCCGTGGTAAACGAGCTTACCCAGCAGGTCAATGCTTTAAGAACCCGCGTGAAGTTCAAAACCTCGCTTATGATATTCATTATTGCTTTGCTCGTAATGGTAACCGCAACTCTTGCTTGGTTTACTATTTCCGGGCTTGCGGGGACGGATGGTTTGGATTTGAATTGCACAACGGGAAATGATTTAAGAATAGCGACCTCCAACCGCGGTTCCGATGTTAATGCGTATGAAAGAAAAGTAACATCTGAAATGGTTGACGCTCAGCTGAAGCAAAATTCCTTCAAGCCGTTGTCTGAAATCAAGCTTGCGCCGCTTTCAACAAGGAACGCTTCTTCGAATGTAGGCACAAGGCTTTTCCTGCAGGACGGTACCGAGAGAACCACCGAGGGTCCGAAAAACGGTCAGTTCCTCCAATTCAGCGTTTGGCTTATCTCTTCAAATGATACTACTGTTTATCTTTCGGATAAAGAAAGCGAATCGGGCAAAGGGGACGCTACCAAGATTACATCCGACAAAAAGAACAATGCCTCTCAGGCAAATGTAGTTAAGGCTACCCGCGTATCGTTTGAGCCCGAAGGGGAGGCGACGAGGATATATGAAACCGAGTCCCGTCCTTATGCGTCCAATCAGACCAACGCTTTCAGCAATATCAGCGGTCAGACGGATACAAACAAGATTTGCACCTTGAAGGCGAGCACGCCGAAGCAGGTTACAATTCGTGTTTGGATTGAGGGTGAAGACCCGCTTTGCATTGATAATATTCAGTCCTCCGCATTTTCAATTCAACTTATGTTTGAAGGCAAACGCGCCGGCGAATAAATAAACCAATTAATTTCTAATTCCGAATTCAACAATTATAACGCGGCGCAGCCGCCACCACTAATTCCGAATTCCGAATTCCGAATTAACAAAAAACATTCTCGGAGGAAAGTATGGCGAGAAAGAAAAAAACAAAAACTGAACAAACCTTTACTCCGCATGATTTGGATGATTTAAATGCACGCGCCCAAAAAATAATCGGCAGGTCGGCTGCCGCGGGCGAGGCTGCAGAGGACTCTAAGGATAAGAGATTTATTAAAAAAGCAATTTTAACAATTCTCACTATCCTGCTTATCCTGCTTATACTCTGGCTGGCTTCGGTATTCATCACTCTTTACGGTGACCTCGTTATCAGCACGGATAAAGGCTTGAGGGACAGCGGTATTATGCTTTGCGAGGATCCGAGCTTTAAGAATTCCGCTATTCAACTCTCGGCGCCTAAAGTACAAAATGTTACCAATATCGCGCAAGAGTGGCTCCCCAAGGATTTGGATAAGCACGATGGCTCTCATAACGGTAAAAATTATCTGGCTTATACCTTTTATCTCAAAAACGGCGGTAAGAAGACGCTTGATTACACAGGCACTATGGAAATCACCGGCGTTGCGAATAATATGGATGAAGCAATAAGGATAATGATTTATAAAAACGGT
>CADBNM010000127.1 GCA_902796055.1 Oscillospiraceae bacterium | reverse complement strand
CGAAAGAGCTTAACTACCGTGTTCGGAATGAGAACGGGTGGACCCTCTCCGCAATAAACACCAACTGCTTAATGCTCAAGTATAATAGCACAGGCAAAATAATTTGTCAACACTTTTTTTAACTTTTTTGATTTTTTCAATTATTCTCAGGCGGGAATATAATCCGTTTCAAGATTTTTCAGCCGTTTTATATATAATCTGTATAAAAGTTTTAAAGAATAGAGGTCTTTTGCGAGCAGAATATTTTTATCATATATTTTAACTATCATATTGCTTTTGGAATTATTTTTTGCGAGAATTCGTTCACGCTGTTCGGAGTATTCGTTTCTCAGCTTCAGCGCCTGATTGAAATTTTTTCTTGTTTCGAAGTAATTTATTAATCTCAGCTTGCCCTGCTCCTTGAAAAACGCAAACAGCTCTTTAGTTCCAATCGCCGGAACGCTCATTTTAATGGAATTGTTAATAAGAGCGTTTCTGATAAGTGCCGCGGTTCTCTCGGGGCAGTCGTCCCTGTCGTCACAAATAAGCGCCGTATCTGCTCCGAGATAATAGCATTCGGCACAGGAGCCAAGCGCCGAAATTTGATTTTCATTCATATCGCAAAGCTTAAAAGCCTCGCCTATTTCGGCAGTGTATTTGCCCGCAGACGGCGGCGAAACAAAATCAATGCCGAATTCCTTTGCGGCACATTTAAAAAATGCCAAATCTTTTTCGTTATAGGGAATACATAGTTTCATTTTTATTTCCTCCTGCCTGAATTATGGGAGGAAAAGAAATAAAATAAACTTTATTTTCTGTTTTTATTTCGACAAATTTCGCGGAGTGGCAGCATTTATAGCATTAAACTTAAAGTTAAGTTTAACTTTGAAAGCCCGCCGATTTGGCGGGCTTTCAGACTGTTGACAAAGTGGCTAAAACCGTGCAGACAAAATTGTTTTTATAATTTTTACTATTATTTTAGTTTTGCGAAAATTTTTGTGTAAAATAAATTCAACTAATTGACAAGGGAACCCGCTGAAACCACATAGTTTCAGCGTGTCGAAAACAGAGTTTTTCGACACGCTAAAAGCTTCGTTTATATCATTTTACCGTGCTGTTTTGGTACTTATCAATGACCTTATATAAGTCATTGTACGGATTTGCAATCATTTTAATATCCCCAATTTCACCGAGCTCAAGCACCTGCTCTGTGTTCTCGGAAAACTCCTTCCACTCGGGCAAGCCCTCGCCGTTGGGATTACCTGTTTTAACAAAGTTTACCCAATAACTCTGCATTATGTCGCTGAGCTTATAGTCGCCCGCTTCATATAGCCAAGTGTGCCGCCAAAGGTTTCCGTAAGCGTAGGGCATTTCGCCCGCGTGATTAGCCCTTAAAGAACGGTTGTCCTTTGTGAAATAGTATTCATATACGGGTAAGCCTTCGTCTGCAACATAATTTGACCATGTGTAATGGCTGTATGCAAACCAAGCGGCACCGAGCACGGCGTCATAAGTACCCTTTGCCTCGCCGCCCGCCTCAACGGGATATTCGTAATCAAGCGGAATTTTATTGTACGGATAAAGCGCCTCTACCTCCTTGCCGTACTCTCCGAACATCTCGTTCATCGCCTTGGAATAGTCGGCTTTGTCAACCTTTTGGAAAAAGTTGAAAACATTTGCCTCGTGCGAATTAAAACCGTTTAAAAGCGCCTTTTCATTGTTTTTCTTTTTTTCATAAGTGAGATACGGCTGCTCGGTAATCGCATAGGAATCAACGGTCATTGAATCGTTAGCGTACTGCGTTTTAAGCAAGGCGGCAGTGTCAAGCTTTCGCATATCTGCTATATCCGAGCACTTCATTTCAGCCATAATCTGCTTGCCTGTCTTTATTGCGTCGTCGTATTTTCTGAAGGTATGGAACGGAGTTTTTGGGGTGATGCCGCTGCTCTCGCCGATAGCATAGCGGAAAAGTCCCTTTGCAAGAGGTGAAACGCAAAGCGCATTAACGCTCGAAGAACCTGCGGATTCACCCGCAAGCGTCACTTTTTCGGGGTCGCCGCCGAAAGCGTATATATTCTGCTTAACCCATTTTAACGCCTGAATTTGGTCGAGCAAGCCATAGTTACCCGTTGTGCCGTTAGGCGATTCAGCCGCCAAATCCTCGTTTGCATAATAGCCGAAAACGCCAAGTCTGTAAGCAAAATTAACCACGATAATTCCGCGCCTTGCAAGGTCCTCGCCGCGGTATTCGGAGAATGATGTGTTGCCCGTTGTAAGCGAACCGCCGTGTATAAACACAAGCACGGGCGTGTTTTCATCAGCATCGGCAGGCTTCCAAATATTAAGATAAAGCGAGTCCTCGCTCATAGGCTCTCTGTAATTATCATTAAGGCTGATTTTAAAGTTGTTGTAGCCTATAATGCCTGCCACGGTGTTATAAAACTCGCCGTTGTCGGGCTGAGCTGAACGAGCTGCAAATTTATCGCACTTTTTCACACCCGACCATTTTTCGGGCTGCTGCGGCTCTTTCCAGCGCAACTCGCCCACAGGCGGCTTCGCATATGGTATTCCCGCATAAACTTCAACCGTTTTGTCCTCGTTATAAACGCCCGTTAAATCGCCCTGACTAATGCTTACAACGGAAGTGGATTCGGGGTTCTTGACATCTACTGCGGGCACATTTTTAAAAGGCGGAGCGCTTATAAAACTAATTGCCGCAAGCAGCGCAAAAAAGCCAAGCCACGCGCCGAGCCTTACTAAAAATTTTCTGCCTGCAAGCACCTTTACTTCCAAAATCACATAGCCCGCAAAGGCTGCGAGCGCAAGCGTCCAGCCGAACAGCGTATTTTTTGAAAGCTCTATAAAGGCGAAGAAGATAATCGCCGTAAACGCGAGAAAAATCCAATAAAAAACTTTTATTTTTTTCTTTTCCTTTTTCATAATGCACCTCAAGGTTGTTATTTATATTAATATACCATATATTATTGCGCCCGGTCAAACTTTCATTGACTTTTAAGTGCTTTTGGTATAGAATAGTTTTTACAATTTATGCTCTCGTAGCTCAGTTGGATAGAGCGACCGCCTCCTAAGCGGTAGGTCGGAGGT
>CADBNM010000126.1 GCA_902796055.1 Oscillospiraceae bacterium | reverse complement strand
TTGGAATAATAACACAGTAATAAATAAAAATCAAGTCTTTTTTTATTTATTTGCCCATTTCCAACGAATTGTTTTGCTTTTTTTATCAATAACGGCATTGCTTTTAATATAGAATGCCATTACAACTATATCTACAAGCACTGTTTTTGCAATGATTATTACGCTTACAAATGTTACCATATTTTCAAAAATCACCGCAAGCACCAGCAGCACCCACATAACAAACATGGCGATGATATAGCCGAACAAAAACTTCTCTATATTCTTTCTGTAAAGATTATACTTCTTCATACCTGCGCTTGAATCCTTAACATTTAAAAGGAACAAACGCTGAATCCAAGAGTAGCCCTTTTTCACATTTTCAATCTCTTCATCGGTTTTACCTGCCTGATGCAAAGAGACTACTGCACTTCTGAGCACAAAAATAGTCCAAAGCGAAGAAATCAATAGTATTATCAGTAATGCAAAAGTCATAAAATACTCCTCTTATTACTAAAATAGATTAACAATTATAACAGATAACTGTTAAATTGTCAAAATATCCTTCTTTAAGCTAAACGAATACAGGTGACACTCGGATATTTCTATGCCCCAAAGTCGCTCCAAAGCGCGCTTATACAAAAGCAGCTGCTTTGAATATTTGTTTTTGAGCTCTTCGGCATCCTTTACTCTATCGGTCTTATAATCAACTATGACGCCTTTGCCGTTTTCTATAAACGCAGCGTCAAGCATACCGTCAACAAAAATCTGTTCACCCTTCACCTCATCCGCAAGCTCCGGATTAAAGAAGGAAGCTTCCTCAAGATAAGAAATCTCATATTCGCGCACAAGCTTTTCGGCACTTGCCATACGCCGAGCAAGCTCGCTTTCAAAAAAGGCTTCTATTGCGCCTTTGTCAAGCACTTCAATTTGGGCTTTTTCAAGAAAACCCGCTTTAAGCATATATTCACATTCGCTCTCAAAGTCGAAATGCTTAAAATCTCTTACCTTTTCCATAAATCTGTGAGTAGCTGTGCCGCGTTTTGCCGCGTTCATAGCTTCGCCGAGCATAAACTCGGGCGGTGAAAACGCATAATCCTCAGCATAATCCTGCTCGGCAAGAGCAGAGGGCGTTTGCTTGCTCGGAATTTTGGTAGCCGCTTCATATTTATATGTAAAGCCGAGGTTGGATATAATGCTTTTTTCCATTTGAGAATTTACGGGCGAAACAAATTCCTTTTGCTCGCTTACGCTCGGCTCTTCGACTTTAAAATCTGGCATTTCAAGCAAAAGCTTACCCGCGCCCTCATCAGCAGCAAAGTATGCATCGGGCGCATAAACCGCAAGAAGCGCCGCACAATCGGGATGCTTTGAAAGACACATAACTATCCAAGACAGGAAGTTATTGTTGTTTTTTAGCATAATAGGAGCTATTTCCTTTTTATCGGTGGCTTCACCGAGGAGCGAAGCAAGCTTCTTTTCTCTCGGATAATTGCCGTCCTTATCGGGCTTGCCGTCATAAGTGCCGACTATTAAAAGCTGAGATTTTGCCCTCGTTAAAGCGACATAAAGCACGCGCATTTCCTCGGAGCTGTCCTCGTTCTTATTGGCAAGAGCGACCGCCGAATAAGCAGTTGTGTGATATGATACGGAATTGCCCGGCTCCTTAGCGTTCATACCTATTCCCGCGTCTCGGTTAAACACTATTGCGCGAGGATTATGAACATTTGAACTGTTTGCAAAAGCATAAATGACTATAGGGAATTCAAGTCCCTTAGAGGCGTGAACGGTCATTATTTTAACCGTATTGTCTCTTTCGGGAAGATACGCCTCGCTGATATCGGGATTGTTTTGCTTGACCTTTTCAAGAAAACGCACGAGCCCCGTTAACCCGTAATAGCCCGCGTCGGAATAAAGAGAGCAAACGCTTGCAAACTTTAGCAAATTAGCCTGCTTTACTTTACCGCCCTGCTGAGCGCAAAGGATTTCCGAAAGAGAGCTTTCCTCATAAAATCTTCTTAAAAACTCGGCAGGCTCCATAGTAGAAGCCAAGGTTCTGAAGCTTTCAATGCGCTCTATAAAATCGGCGCATTTTTTATCACCCTGAGCCGCATAGTATTTGACAGCGGAATATATACTGCCCTTAGGCTTCGCTATTCTTATCAGCGCAAGCTCATCCGCACTGAAACCGAAGATTTCGGAATACATAACTGCGAGCAAATCGACATCCCTGAGCGGATTATCAACAGCTCTCAAAAAGCTCATAACGAGCATTATTTCATTTGTATCGAAAAGATTTTCGCCTTTGAATGAGTTAAAAGGCACGCCTTCATCTTTAAAAGCCTGTTCAAGTTCGGCAATATGAAGCGAAGAACGCAGAAGTATACAAAAATCGTTATATTCTATTTTCCTTGCTATCGGCTCACCGTTTTCAGCTTTATCAAACAAAGCCTTCTCGCCGCTTTCAACCCGCTTTTTAATGAGGCTTGCAATATATCTGCCCTCATAATACTTTGAGTTGATTTTTTCCTCGTCGGTATACACATTTTCGAGAATATGCACCTGAGCGGGAAAATCGAATTTGTCGGAGTTGGTTTCGGAAGCGATTAAATATTCGTCCTCGTTATAATCCACATCGCCAAGCTCGCGGGTCATTATATTACCGAACAGGAAATTGACAAAGTCCGTCACGCTTTTATCGCTTCTGAAATTGTTTTTGAGCAGAATATAGCCGGATTTATCGCCGAGCTTATACTTACCGAGCGAAGCTCTACGATCTATAAATATCTTAGGCATAGCCTGTCTGAAACGATAAATCGACTGCTTGACATCGCCTACAACAAAGAGATTATTATTACTGATTGTTCTGAATATCAAATCCTGAACATCATTGGTATCCTGATATTCATCGACGAGAATAGCTTTAAAGCGTTTTTTATATTCCTCGGCAACCGCTGTGGGAAGCCGATTTTCATCGGTAAGTATTTTTAACGCAAGGTACTCAATATCGGAAAACTCGAAGGACTGAATCTCAAGCTTTCTTTCAAAAAGCCTTTCCTCGTATTTTTCATAGAATAAAGCAAGCTCTTTTACCACGGGATAGATTATTGAATTATCCAGTTTAAACTGCTCCTCGTTTTCCACTACCGTGCCGAGAGAAGCGTTGTAAAGAGCCTTTGCACTGTCGCGGTATGACTTTGCCTTGGCGCGCAAATCTCTGTCAATCCCCTTCATTTTCCGCGGAAAAGCGGGGAATTTTATATCCTTTAAGAAAAACAGCTTATTCCAATCCTTATTGCCTGCCGCCTCCAGCGCGTCTTTATAAATCTGATAATCGGCGAGCAGAAATTCACCGTAAATCACTTCTGTTTCGGCATCTTCTTTTACTGTTTTAATCGCTCTTTGAATATTATCAGACGCCATTAGCAGATTTTCTTCAATTTCTTTAAGGAGTATGCTGCCCCAAAAGGATTTACCTGCTTCGGACTCAAGGTATAAAGCTATTTTTTCTTCTATCCACTGCTTCCTGTCAACAAAAGCCGAGGTGTAAAAATGAAGGGCTGAAATCACATCGTATATTCCCCTGTCGCTCTTACCCGAGGTAAAAGCGTCCATAAGATTAAGGAAGCTCTTATCGCCAAGCTCATATTTTTCTTCGAGCACTTCATCTATAACATCCGACGAGAGCACAGCAAACTGTGCCTGATCAAGATTGGAATAATTCATTGAAATATCAACATCGCCAAGCGAATGAAAATTGTTTTTGAGCACATCGGCGCAAAACGAATCTATAGTGCAAATAAGCGTTTTTTCAAGCAATATTTGCTGGCGTGCCATTCTTTCATTGTCCGGATTAGAGGCGAGCTCTTTTGATATTGCAGCCGCTATCTTTTCACGCATTTGCGCTGCGGCGGCGCGGGTAAAGGTGACGATTAAAAGCTCATCAATATCACTCTCGCTTTCAATCATCCGCATAACTCTTTCAACCAGAACGGCGGTTTTGCCCGAGCCCGCGGCGGCAGAGACGAGAATGTTTCCCCTTGAAGCTATGGCTAAGGACTGCGCGCCGGTCCATTTGATATCACTCACTCTGCTCACCTCCGTCAAGCTGCTTTATTACTTCCTTAAAGCTCAGAAGCTCGGCTTCCTCTTTTTTATCCTTGTTTCGGCAAACGGCTTTATAATCACAATAAGCGCAAGGGTCGTACCCGCCGCCAATTGTTACGGGCATATCGTCAATTTTACCCTCGTGAAGATTGTTGCCCATATTTGCAATAACCTTATCCATTTGCTCTTTAAGCTTTTGCATTTGCTCGGCTGTAATGACATTGCCGCCGATTTCACCGTTTTTATCAATTTTAATCGGTATAAACTCACCGCTCGGCTCATGCTCCATACCGTGAAGAACAACATCGTCATTGAGCACCATACCGCTCATTTTGTTTTCCTTTTTGCGTTCGCAGGCAATATAATCAGTGCTGCTCCTGTTTGCGTTTACAACCGAATCCTTTGCAATTAAATAAAGCAATCCCGAAGGCACGGTTCCCTTATAATCACCCTTGTTATCACCCGCAAGAGTTAAAAGGTAGATAAGCATTTGGGCGTTAATGCCGTGAAGCACCTCGCCCAACTTAAATTCCTTTGAGCCGGTTTTATAGTCGATAATTCTAAAGTATTTATTGCCGCCCTTCTCCATGGTATCAATACGGTCAACCTTGCCGCCGAGCGTCACCTTTCCCTTGTTCAAATCAACCTCATAGTTGCCTACGCCGAAGCTGCCCACTCTCAGCTCAAAATCACTGGGTTCAAAGTCGCTCTGCGCCATTTCGGCTTTCATTCTGAAGAGCGTTTTTAAAATTATTTTTCTGTTTTTTGAAACTATATACCTAAACCTGCCGCTTAAAAATTCCTCCGGCAATTCAAGCGTTTTAATATATTCGTCAATTATTCTGTCAACCTCGCTCTTTACCTCTTCCTCGCTCATAAGAACGATTTTAACCTTGCCGTTATCCCTTACGAAGTTTTCAAGCACAAAATGTATTAAGGTTCCGCCCGTCCTCTCGTCAAGCTGCGCTTTTTCTATAGGTTTTGCCCTCAATGCGTAGCTGCAAAAATACATAAACGGGCATTTATAATAGCTTTCAAGCTGAGAGGGAGAAATAGACATTATTTCCCTGAAAAGCTTTGTAGCTGTTTTAGAGTCGCTTATCTTCTTGGGAAGCTTTTTAAGCGAGGCTTCAATGACCGCAAGCTTTTCGCTGAAACGCTCGTCTTTTGAATATATTTTGTAAAGAGTATTTCTCAAAGAGGTATCTTCATTCCAGATTTTAGCAAGTATTTCAAAGCCCTGCTTAGCGCTTAAAACATCCTCAGCCGTTAAGTCCCCAAGAGTTTTTATTTCAAGCTTTGGCATTAAACGCATAATTTCACTCACAAGCGAGGACGGGATTAATGCCTCACCGTCAAAATTGCTTTTATTATAGGAAACAAACAAATACTCACTCGGCGCAAGCGCGGCGCAATAAGCAAAAAAGCGCTCCTGCGAAGCCATACTTGTACAGTTCATTCCAAGCTCAATTCCGAATTTCAAAAGATTTACCCGATCGGCATCGTTTAGTATTCCGCCGTCCGCAAAGCCCTTAGGAAATTCTCCCTCATTTACGCCGAGCAAAAATGCGCTCTTTGGCATATCGGTTCTTATTCTGTCTGCGGAGCCGACTAAAATCTCATCAATATACTGCGGAACAACGCCTAATTTTACATTTAACAATGCAAGGCTAAGCAATGAAGAATAATCTTTAAGCGGCATTATTTCTTCACCCATTGCCGATACAATTTGGTCGAGACAGTTCATAAGTGCATCCCAAACAGCCGACTGCTGGGCAGCAATATCAAGCTCACGGCACTTTTCAAGGTCAGCCATAAGCTTTTTTATGTTTTCGCCTGCATTCACACTCTCTAAAAGCTCATAAAGCGCCGCCGATACTGTTCTTACATCGGCATTTTTAACCTTTTTGGCAAAGCTGAGAAGAGGGATAATAATGCGTTTTCTCAAGGCGTTTATTCTAACAAGTTTTTCCGCATCCTCCTTGCTTAAATACTCTGTGAAGCCGTTTGGATTATAAGTGAAATCAGCTGCAAATTTCCTCTTACCGCTTATATTCCAAATAATACAGTAGTTTTCAAAATCCGATATCTCTTCGGTATCAAAGCCTGTCACGGCGCTTTTTATGCACGCCAAAACATCATCTGTTCTGAAGTTGTTATAAACCGCCTTTAAAGCAAAGGTGCAAAACAAAATTAAAGGCTCGTTCGCTATACTCCTGCGTTCATCCTTAAAAAACGGAATTCCCATTTTTGAAAAAGAGCGTTTTAAATAAGGAATGTATTTATCTTCATCACGAACTATTACCGCAATATCCTTATAGCGATAATCCTTTTGCATAACAAGTTTCTTAATATTAAGAGCCGCCAAGTCGCACTCGGCGCTGATGTTATCGCATTCATAAATTTTAACTGCTTCGCATTCGCCGCCGTAAATATCGGAAGCATTAGAATAAATGCCCTCGCTCAAAACCCTAAACTCGGGTTTAAGAGAAGAAAGATTGTCGAATTTTTTAAGCTTTACTTCAACTCCCGATTCTTCGGCAATTTTAATAAGACTTTTAGCTGTTTTTTTAACGGCGGCAAACTTTTCGCCCTCGTTGGAGCTAAGCGGCAATTCATCGGTGCAAAGAGTTAAATAAGTGTCCTTGCTTTGCTTTATTATTTTACCGATAATATCGAGCTTTTGCTTATCGAAAAAGCCGAAGCCGTCAATAGCCACCGTATAGCCTTCAAAGAATTTATTATTCTCTAAAATTTCATTTATTTTAATAAGCGTATCATCGGGATTTAAAAAAGCCGTTTCAACAAGCTCATCATACTTTTGGGTTATTAAAGCGATTTCCTTCAGCTTTTGAGAAAGTTGATTGCTGCCGGAGTTTTCCCCCGCCTTTATCAAAGCTTCAAGCGGAGTTTTGGAATATTTAATTTCAGCGCTTAAATTGACAAGCGACGCTATAAAATCAGGCTTTGAGGCTTGCTTTTTATAGTAATCAAGCTCTGCATTAACCTCCTTTATCGCCTTACTCATCAACACGGCTTTACCTGAATTATCAAGCAGCTTCGGCTTAACCGAGCCGTATTCCTCAATTATGAGCCTTGCTAAATTATTGAACCAGATAACCTTGACTTTAGAACCTTCTTTCACGCCAAAATCCTCCAAAACCGAGCGTTCGGTAATGAAGGAATGTTGGTCGGGTACTAAAATCATCAGTTTATCTTCGCTATTAAGTTTTTGTTTAAAAGCTTCCTTTATGTAGCGGCTTTTACCGCTGCCGGCGAGCCCGTAATCAAGTTCAAACATAATCTATCCTATGTATTTAGTAAAATCTTTAAAATCAAGCTCGGTAAAGCTTTTTAATCTTTCATAAAGTCTGTTCGCTATCACCTTTACCCCGCCTTTGACATTGCTTTCTATATTCAGCGGAAGCACAGGGTCGTGAACGGAAAGGCGAAGCACAAACCAACCGTCAGCCTCTTTATCCTTAAAGCTTACCCTTACGCCCTCGCGTGAATCATCAGCCATAATCCAAGAAGGATTTTCAGCACAATAATCCTCAACGGATTTGATTACCGCGTTGCCATAATCCTTAAAATCGGCAAGACCCATATTCATTCTCAGCTCCGCAGTTTCTTCGGGCTGAGGCATATTTTCAATTACGCCCGAAAGGGTTTTGCCCTCGCGAAAAAGCTGAACCATTTTAATTACAATTCTCGTTATGAGATATGCGCCGTCATCAAGAAAATAGTTTTCCTTAAACGCTATATGACCCGAGGTTTCGCCCGCAAGAACGGCGTTTTTGCCCTCTTTTTCAAGACGAAGCGCCTCGTTGATAACATTTTTATAACCCCTTACAAAGCGATGATGAGTGCATTTTAAATCCTCTTCAATAAACTCCTTCAAGCCGTCGGAGGTTACGGAATCGGTTACTATTGTGCAGCCTGTTTTGCCGTCCGCCGCTATTTCAGCGGCTATTGCAAGCAAATTGTTTTTGTTTAACTCATTACCTTTTTCATCAACCGCGCCGCCCCTGTCAACATCGGTATCGAAAATAATTCCGAGGTCGGCTTTGTTTTCAACCGTGGCTTTACAGACACTTTCCATAGCCTCGGCATTTTCGGGGTTCGGAATATGATTCGGAAACATACCGTCAGGCTCCAAGAATTGGCTGCCCGTTATATCCGCCCCAAGCGGTGATAAAACCTCGCTCGCATAAAAGCCGCCCACGCCGTTGCCTGCATCGACGATTATTTTTTTACCCTTTAAGGGTAGCTCGTAATCCTCGGCGTTTACGCCACTTTTGATTATATCTCTTAACATTTCGGCATATCGAGGCATAAAGTCATAGCGTTCAACTCTACCTGATTTTGTATCGTCAAAAGCTTTTTTGTCGGCAATATTGAGTATTTCGGAAATGTCGCTGCCCTCCGCGCCGCCGCCTTGGGTAAAGAATTTCAGCCCGTTTCGGAAAAACGGGTGATGGGAAGCGGTGATTTCAATAGCACCGTCAAGAGCCAACTCAATAGTGCTCATAAACATTGCAGGAGTTGACGCTAAATCAAAATACAGCGCATTTACTCCGCAATTTTTAAGCGATTTTAAAACAGCAGCGGAAATTCTGTCGGCAGAAATACGCGAATCGTGACCGACGGATATTTTGATTTCCTCAGCTCGTTTGCCCGTTTTTTTGATTAAAAAAGCGACAAACGCGGCGGATATATCGTATACCGCTTCATCGGTTAAATCTATAGGCTTGCCCTCATACTCAACAGCAACTCCCCTTACATCGGTTCCGCTTTTTAAAAAGTCATATTTTCCCATAATCTCTCCTATTTTTCCAGTGCACGGTAATTTTTATACAGCTTATCAAGATAGTGATACATCGGCTTCATAAGCTCC
>CADBNM010000125.1 GCA_902796055.1 Oscillospiraceae bacterium | reverse complement strand
TGGAGAATTTTTTGTATAACTTTTGTTGCACACCCGCATAGCGGGTGGTTGTTTGTTCCGCGCAGCGGAACAGTCTAAAGACATTAGTCTGACGAGTTCACTTTTGTGAACTCGCTTTCTTGCGCCTTGGCGCATATCGTTTTCGCGTAGTGAAAAATATCGAGTGCGAAGCAAATATCGAGCGCGGCTTTGCCGTGCATAAACTTGCGCCAACGGTGCAAACATATTATTTGCGCTTTAGCGCAAGCATCATTTCACGAAGTGTAACATCACTTGCTCGCAGAGCAAACATCATTCAGCGCTATGCGCTGCTGTTGCGTCCTCAACCTTTGCTTAGCAAAAACATCACTTGAAAAGGCGCCGCATTTTTCCGCAAAGCCGTTAAATCATCAATTTTTCATTGTCAATTCTATATTTTTTCAAATATCCATTGACAAACACTCAAAATAAGTATATACTAAATATATCACGCAAAGGTTAACAGTGTTAACCTTTGTAAAAATTTTAGGAGAAAAGTAAAAATGATTTTAAAAATTGGCATACTTGTAGTGTTCTTCGGAATACTTATCGGCGTCGGCTTATACTGCCGTAAACACGCTACTGATGTTAACGGCTTCGTCCTCGGCGGCAGAAGCGTTGGACCTTGGCTTACCGCTTTTGCTTACGGCACCTCTTATTTCTCGGCTGTAATTTTTATCGGCTATGCCGGACAGTTCGGCTGGAAATACGGCGTCGCTACCACTTGGGTAGGTCTTGGAAACGCTTTTATAGGTTCTCTTCTTGCATGGGTAATTCTCGGCAGAAGAACAAGGATAATGACTCAGCATCTGGACTCGGCAACAATGCCCGAGTTTTTCGGCAAGCGTTTCGACTCAAAGTCGCTTAAAATCGGCGCCTCCGTTATTATTTTTGTGTTCTTGATTCCTTATACCGCTTCGCTTTACAACGGTCTTTCAAGGCTGTTCGGTATGGCATTCCATGTTGATTATGTTTATTGCGTAATTGCCATGGCGGTATTAACGGCGGTATATGTAATTGCCGGCGGATATATGGCGACTGCTATAAACGATTTTATTCAGGGCATGGTAATGCTTGTCGGAATTATTCTTATTATTGTGGCAGTGCTTAAAACCAACGGTGGCTTTATGCAGGCAATTCAGTCTCTTTCCGAAGTTCAGGACGCAACCGTTTCAGCTCAAAAGGGTGCATTCACCTCCTTCTTCGGCCCCGACCCGCTCAATCTTTTAGGCGTTGTTATTTTAACCTCCTTGGGCACCTGGGGACTTCCTCAAATGGTTCAGAAGTTCTATTCAATTAAGAGCGAAAACTCAATCAGAAAGGGCGCGATTATTTCCACCTTCTTCGCTCTTATTGTTGCGGGCGGCTGTTATTTCCTCGGCGGCTTCGGCAGACTCTATGCGGATAAAATCGCAATTGACGGCGGCAATATTGACTTTGATTCAATTATTCCCACAATGCTCGAATCACTGCCCGAGCTTCTTATTGCAATCACGGTTGTGCTTGTGTTCTCGGCGTCTATGTCAACGCTTTCCTCTCTTGTTATTGCGTCCTCCTCAACTCTTACCATAGATTTGATTAAGGGCAATATAGTTAAGAAGATGAGCGAGAAAAAGCAGGTGCTTACAATGCGTGTATTCGTGCTCGTATTCATTGTAATTTCTTCAATTATCGCTATAATTCAGTATAAAAAGTCACTCGCATTTATTGCACAGCTTATGGGCGTATCATGGGGTGCTCTTGCAGGCGCCTTCCTCGCACCGTTCCTGTTCAGCCTCTATTGGAAAAAGGTTACAAAGGCTGCAACCTGGTCAAGCTTCATTTTCGGCGTAGTTGTAATGGTGCTCAATATGCTCATGCGTGACAGCTTCCCCGTGCTTCTTCAGTCTCCGATTAACTGCGGTGCCTTCACAATGCTTGCAGGATTCATAATCGTTCCCGTCGTTTCGCTCATAACAAAGAAGCCCGATGAAAAGCTTGTTGATGATTGCTTCGCCTGTTATGACCAAAAGGTGCTCGTAAAAGCTAAGGAAGCCCTCGCGGACGAAGAGTAAAATTGCGGATAAATTGGCTAAAAACATAAAAGATGCTGAGACTTTGCATTTGCGGTCTCAGCATTTTTTGTTTGTCACCTTTAGGTATGGCTAACAGCGACTCGAAGTATCCGTATATATCTTCGTCTCACTTGTTGGATTTTACCTCGTTTTCTCTTAGTCTTATAGCCTTTTGTCTTTGAAGTTTTTAATTATCATTCATCAACCGTATCAATAAATTTATGTTTTATCCTCGTCAGTCTTTTATCCATCGGCTTAAATATTATCGCGCATAACACGCCGTTAAATACCGCATGGGGAATGTTGAACGCAAGTCCTGCTCCGAAAACGCTCAGCGCGCCTGCCAAGGTTAAACCGTCGGCAAGTGTAAGTACCGTCCAAGTGTCGGTTATAATGCTGAAAAGAAAAGCTGCTATAACCGAATAAACGACTGCAAATTTAACATTTTTTAGCGGCTTTATTTTGCCGAAAAGTCCCGCTAAAAGTCCGATTAAACCCCAAGCGAGCATTTGCCAGAGTGTCCACGGACCCTGTCCCATAACCATATTTGAAACAAGCGCGCATAAAATACCCGTAAGCAGTCCGCTTTCGGCGTTATAGCACAGCCCCATTATTATAACTATTACCGTTACCGGCTGCACATTGGGAATGAAGCCGAAAATAACTCTGCCTATGCTTGCCACAACAACCATAACCACAACAGGCAGGAAGGTTGAAAGCGGCAGCCTTCTTTTTTCGGTCAGAAGCAGAAGTAATGCGATTATTACTGCAACCGAGGCGTAAGCAATAAGTAATGCTTTATCCATGCTCCACCTCCGTCTGTTCGGCGGTTTTTAAGGGAATATTGCACGCTTTAAGAGAGGAATAAAGCGAGGTTTCGCCGATTTTATTGAAATAGTTTTCCGTTTCATATTCCTCGATTTCACCGTATTTAAGCAGCTTAACGCTGTCAGCGGTTTTATAAATGAAATCGGGAGTGTGAGAAATAATCAAGAACGAAACACCTTTGTCGGCAAGGCTTCTGATAAGCTTTGAAAGTGCTTGTGTGCTTTTCTTATCAAGGTGCTTTTCAGGTTCGTCCAAAAGTATTAAGCTCTTATCAAGCAAAAGCATTTTAAACATAGCCGCCTTTGCTCTTTCGCCGCCCGAAAGGTCAAGCGGATTAGCCTTAAAAAGCTTTTTTAAACTTGTGTAAACCGGATATTTTTCTGCGGTTTCGGCTATTTTTTCTTCGCTGATACCGTTCTTTTTAAGAATAAATTTATAGTCCTCTTCAAGCGAGTCCTTTAAGAATGAGTAAATCGGATTTTGTGCAAGGTAGCCGACTTTAGTGTTTTCGGCAAGCTTGATTTCACCGCTTTGAGCCTTTAAAAATGAGCACATCAGTTTGAAAAGCGTGCTTTTGCCTGCGCCGTTTTTTCCTGTAAGAAAAGCAATTTCGCCTTTTTTAACGCTGAAGCTTATATCCCTTAATAGCTCTTCATCGTAAGAAAATTTAAGCGAACTTATTTCTAAAATCTTCTCTTCTCCGATTTTTCTCGTTTCTCTCGGCTTTAATATCAACGAGTTTTTTATAGAATTTATATTTTCTGTCGCTTCGCTTGTTTTAAAACTCCTGAAGGGCAGCGATAATTTGTTTTCGAGCTTGATGTATTCGGGTAGGTTTGGCGCGTTAAATCCCGCCTTTATTTCGGTGCTTCGAACAGTAATCGCTTTGCCGTTCTCAAAATACATAAAGCTGTCGCAGCTTTCGAGCAATTTATCCGTATTGTGCTCGGCGATTATAATAGTTGTCCCTAAGCTTTCCTTCGCAAATAAAAGCTTTTCCAAAAACAGCTTCTTTGACTCCTCGTCAAGCTGAGATAGAGGCTCATCAAGTATAATCAGGTCAGGCTCGGTAACAAGCAGGGAGGCAAGAGCTAAAATCTGCTTTTCGCCGCCCGAGAAGGTATCGGTGCTTCTTCTCATTAAATGCGATAGCGAAAAGAGCCCTATTACTTCTTTTGCCTTCGCTTCAATTATATCGGCGGGAATACCGAGGTTGCAGGCGTAAAAAATCAAATCTTCATAAGGCGAACGGAAAATAATGTTTTTGTCGCTCTCTTGGAACATATATGCGCTTTCGCCGTTTATTGTTATTTCACCGCTTTTTTTGCCCTTCGGCGCAATCTCTTTTTTTAGCGAACGCAAAAGAGTGGTTTTACCGCAGCCGTTTTCACCGGAAATAAGCAGCATTTCACCTTTTTTAAGCTCAAAGCTTACATTTTTCAGTATTTCGTTGCCGTCAGGATATGTAAAGCAAAAGTCCTTTACGGAAACCGCGTTCATCTCTTTTTCCCCCTTTCAATCAGCAAAACGGGGATTAAAAAGAATAATCCTAAAGGTATGAGCGAAAGCATAGACTTAATAAAGCAGGGAGCGAAAATAACACTTATAACTATAATAAAAATTGCGTCCCAAACGCCGAAACGGTATTTTTTTATTACTGTTTTGTTTTTGGAATAATAGCCCTTTGCTTCAAGTGCATAAGCCGTTTCAATGCTGCTCTCAAGTGCTGTGCCCGTAAACGCTTCAAATACAACCGCAGCTGTTTTGAGCTTACCTAACAGTGAGTCGTTCTTATCATAACAGCCGTTCATTTGCGCCATTTCCTTTGTTTGCGTATAGGCGCGTGACAAAATATCAAAATGGCGGAAAATCATTGAAATCATCAGGCTGAGCTTAGGAAAGAACCTGCCGAAAACATATAAAAACTTTTCTTCGCTTAAAATCGCGCCGAGGCAGGTAAAAATTAAAATGGTGCAAAGAATAAGCAGCGCAGAGTAAATTCCGTTTTCAATTGCTTCAAGCGTAAAGTTAATTCCCTTTACAGAAAAAAGCACCGTCACACCGCTGTGATAGAATATCGGATTGAGAATAAACATAAAGGCGGCAAGCGGAAGCGCCCATAAAATGCTCCTTGCCTTGTGATTTATAACAGAAAACAGAAAAATCGCTCCGAAAATAACGCAAAGACCCTGCCATTCGGCAGAGAAACACAGCACAAGCGCTTCTATAAAATAAATCAAAACGCAGGCAGGATGCAGTTTTTCCATTCTCGAACTTTTCATCGAATTAAGCGTTTTTCTCCTGTTTTGGAATTTGCTATGTAATTATTATATATTTTTATAACTTTAAAGTCAATAAAGCAAAATATTGCTTGACATTTTCCGCATTTTGTTTTAAAATATATGTGTATAAGTATTGCGAAAGGGGTATAGTTTTTATGACCAAAGCATATTTTGAACCCGAAATAGAAGTAATAAAATTTAATGCTCAAGATGTGATTCTGTCTTCAAGCGGAACACCGCAGCCGATTACGGATGAGGACGGTGTTGAGCACTCTCATTATTATTGATACTTTATGCGGCAAAAGGCAGATTAATTAATCTGCCTTTTTGTATTATAAGCTACAATTGTTAATGGAGGTACAATATGAACAGAAGTCAGTTTGCGTTTAAACTTATTGATATTTTTATGAATAAGCCGCAAAACAAAGCCGTTGAGTACACGGGTATTAAGATAGACAAGGATTTGTTTTACAGTAAGGCGTCCGGCGAAACAAGGGGCGACATCTATGTAAGAGAGGACTTGTATGAAAAAGGCGAAAAGCTACCCGTTGTTTTGAATATACATGGCGGCGGCTTCGTAATGGGCGATAAAAAGTACCGTTACGGCATATCGTCATGGTGGGCAAGCAAAGGCTATATTGTTTACAATATTTCTTACAGACTTTCTCCCAATATTTATTTTCCGGAAAACCTTGTGGATATGGTTGACGCGCTTAACTACCTCAAAGAGCTTGCTAATATTTATCCTATGGATTTAAGCAAGGTGGTTGTAACCGGCGACTCTTCGGGCGGATATTCTGCGGCATACTTAACCGCGCTTGCATTTAACGATAAACTCAGGCAGGATATAGTCGATTTAAGCGGTATTGAAATTGCGCCTGTTGAGATAAAACCTGCGCTTTGTGTTCCGTGCTGCGGTATTTATGATATTCAAACTCTCGTAAATACAAAACTGCCCTTCAGGCTTGTTCCCGTCACCGCTAAAACCTACACGGGCTTTAATTTTTCAAAGAATATGGATAATATCAAGGATTATCCGCTTTATGATTATCTCAGTCCTTTAAACTTTGTAACAAAGGATTGGTGCAAGGTATTTATGATTTGGACTTGGTCGGATTTAATCTGTATAGGGCAGGGCAGACCGATGTATGACGCTGTTTGCAGAAAAATCGGCAAAAAGAATATAGGATATTATGCTTCAAGAAATATTGAAAATAATCACTGTTTCCACCTTAATCAGGCTACTAAGGAGTCGCAGAAAGCGCTTGCGGCACTTGAAGAATTCGCTTACGACGCGCTCGACTATCACCCTGATTTATAATAGCTCCAATTACTAACGGCTCGAAGGCTTAAACCCTTGGAGCCGTTTTTATCGGTCACTTTTTAAGTATGGTTAATACCAACAAGGTTCCAACTTGCGGCGAGCAAGTCGGAACCTTGTTTTAGCGAGAAGGCAAATTTGACAATATTGAATATAAATGTTAATATAAAAAAGTATGTATTAAAATAATTATTTATATATAAGGGGAAATTTTAATTTATGAGTATTAAGGCACTCAAATTCGGCGGTAGCTCCTTGGCGGACGCCGAGCATTTCAAAAAAGTAGCAGCCATTATCAAGGCTGATGAAAGCAGAAGGTATGTTGTGGCTTCTGCGCCCGGCAAGAGATATGCCGATGATATAAAGGTCACGGATATGCTTTATGCCTGCTTTAAGGCAGTTCGCAAGAAGCAGGATATTGAGCCTCATTTTGCAAAAATAGAGCAGAGATATAATCAGATTATTTCCGAGCTTGGTATTGATTTTTCACTTGATGAGGAATTTGCAAAAATCAAGTATGCAATTAATCATTATGTGGGAGAGGATTATATCGCTTCAAGAGGCGAATATCTCAATTCAATGATACTCGCAAAGTATCTTGGCTTTGATTTTATTGACGCCGAGGACGGTATATTCTTTAAAGAAAACGGCACTTTCGATTCCGAGAGAACCAACGATGAACTATCGGCGATTTTGTTGCAACACGAAAGAGCGGTAATTCCGGGCTTTTACGGTACTATGCCGAACGGCACGATTAAGACCTTTTCGCGCGGCGGCAGCGACATTACGGGCAGTATTGTTGCAAGGGCGGTTGATGCCGAGCTTTACGAGAACTGGACGGATGTTTCGGGTATGCTTATGGCAGACCCGAGAATAGTTAAAAACCCGAAGGTTATCAGAGTTATTACATATAACGAGCTTAGAGAGCTTTCTTATATGGGTGCAACCGTGCTTCACGATGAGGCTATTTTCCCTGTAAGAGAGGCGAGAATACCTATAAATATCAGGAACACTAACGCTCCGGAGGATGAGGGTACTATGATTGTGCCTTTCGCGGATAAGCCCAATGAGAATGTTATTACGGGCGTTGCCGGCAAGGTCGGTTTTTCAATTATAAATATTGATAAGTCGATGATGAACTCTGAGGTCGGCTTCGGTAAAAAGGTGCTTAAGGTTATTGAAAACCACGAGATTTGCTTCGAGCATCTTCCGTCTGGGATTGATACCATGAGCGTCGTTGTTTCCACTTCGGATATTGACGCAATTAGAGAGGATATGGTAAATGAAATGTTCCGCAAAACCAAGGCGGACTATATAAATATTGAGGACGGGCTTGCGCTAATCGCCGTTGTAGGTCGTTCAATGGTTTCTCAAATCGGTACTGCGGGCAGAGTCTTTTCAGCTCTTGGAAACGCAGGCGTAAACATCAAAATGATTGACCAGGGCTCGAGCGAGCTTTCAATTATTGTCGGTGTAAACGAAGCGGAATACGCGACTACAATTAACGCTATTTATAAGGAATTTGTAAAAACAAATGAGTGATAAAAAAAGAACAAAGCAACAATTAGATTCAAAAGCGAATAAACAAAAGCGCAAAAAAAGGAGCAATATGGCAGGCTATATAGGCATAGCCGTTGCGCTTTGTTTTGTAGGCATATTGGGAGTTGTAATTTGGGCAGTAAATTTAAGTCCGAACTATATCACATATACCGTTAACGACCATCAGATTGATAAAGATTTTTATACCTGCGTTTATCGTTATGACACTATGACTTCGAAGGATTGGAAAAAATATGAGTTTGACCCCTTTAAAAATCCTTATCATCAGAAGTTTAACTATACTCAGGCGAATGAATCATTTGCCACTTGGGGCGATTATTTTCAGTCGCTGACCGATGATTCTTTAGACTTCCTCTATATTATGACCGACACTGCTAAAAAAACCGGTTATACTTACAGCGACAGCGTAAAGTCGAGCATAAAAAGCGAATATTCCTCTGTAAAGCAGGAAGCCGAGAAGCAAGAGATGGAATTTGAAGAGTATATGCTCGCAACCTACGGCTCGGAAATCTCACCCGATACGCTGCTTAAATACTTAACTCTTTACTATAAAGCAAATGATTTTTATGAAGCCCTCACTACCGATAAAGCGTTATTTGTAAAGACTTTCGCTTTAGATGATAATTTCTTTGAAAATTACTATAAACAAAACAAAGAAAAAATAGATGTGGTAACTTATCGCTACTACTATCTTGAAAATACAAAAGAGAACGCCGAAAAAATAGAGAAGTTTAAAAACGCAAAGTCCTCTTATGAATTTAAAAAGCTTTGCGACCTTTATTCAGCTTCACTCAATTATGCAGAGAATGATTTGTCATTACAGGAAAATCAAAGCGTTCAAATGATTAATTCGCTTACCAATTCAAAAATTGCTAAGGATATAACTTCTTATTCCGCCAAAGAGAATAAGACTTATTATCAGACCGCCGAGGTTGACGGTAAAGAGAGTGTTGAATTCGTTTTTCTTGTAAAAGCGAGAACCAAGGATACCGAGCCTTACAATAAGTCCGAAGTTAAGAATTGGGAATTCAGCGTAATGAGCCTGTTCTTGGAAGAATATAAGGACAAAAACTTTAAATGCTCCGAAGCAGAAAAGGGCATTAAGCAGTTTAAAAAAGATATTAACAAAGGATATGCCGAGTGAAAAAATTTATAAAAAATAATTCAGGCGCAGTGTTTCTGATTTTAGCCGCGGCTATTTGGGGCACGGCGTTTGTAGCGCAGACTTCCGCCGCCGAAAGCGTTGAGAGTTTTACTTTTAATGCGTCAAGATATCTTTTGGCAGCGGCGGTGCTCGGAGTTGTAATCGCTTTTAAAAGTATAATAAAAAAGCCTGAAAAAACAAAAGAGAGCGTCTCGACCAAGCACATATTTATCTACGGCGCAGTTATAGGAACTGTGCTTTTTATCGCTTCTTCGCTCCAGCAGTTCGGTATAAGCGTTTATCCCGATAATGTCAGTAATATTCCGGGCAGGTCGGGCTTTTTAACGGCTATGTATGTGGTGCTTGTACCGCTGAGCGCCGTCTTTTTCAAGAAAAAAATCAGTGCTCGAGTGTGGATAGCCGTCGTTTTGGCGGTTATAGCACTGTGGCTTATCTGCCTTGAAAACGGCTTTAAGGGCATATATCTGGGCGATTTGCTCATGATTTTGTGCGCTGTATGTTTCACCGCACATATTATCATTATTGACTCGGTATCATTTAAAGCCGACGGTATAAAGCTTTCGTGCATACAGTTTTTAACAGCGGGAATGCTCAGTCTTGTTTGCGCACTGATTTTTGAGCATACGCCGATAGAAAATGTTATAAAAGCATGGTTGCCGATACTGTATGTCGGCATAGGCTCTTCGGCTATAGGCTACACTTTCCAAATTATCGGGCAAAAGAAAACTCAGCCCGCAGTCGCTTCAATACTAATGAGCCTTGAAAGCGTGTTCGCACTGCTGGGAGGGCTTGTGGTGTTCGGGCAAATGCCTTCGCCAAGAGAGGGCGTCGGATGCGCCGTTATGTTCGCGGCGGTAATTCTTTCTCAGATTAAAACTGATTCAAAGGAGGTTTCGGTATGAGCATTTTAGGTAAGATTGTATCATCCGCGATTACAATCGGCACAGCGGCAGCCGTGGGTTACGGAATTAAAAAGCTCGGCGAAAAAATTGAAGCCGAGCAGCAACCTCAGCCTGTAAATGACGATAATGAAATCATCGGCGAGGTTAATCCCAAGCTCACTTTAAATATGGACTCGGAGAACGAATGGTCATATAAAATGAGCAACAAGGGCATAGTCAAGGAAAATCCGAGCGAAAGCACCGCCAATTCAAAGAGCTTTGACTTTGTGCCTTTAAAGGACGGCGTAACCGAAATTGACTTTGCTTATAAGCCCAAGGGAAGTGACTCGGCAAGCAAATCCATAACCTATAATATTCAGGTCAAGAACGGCAAAATCGTGCGTTGCGATGCCGCAGGCGACCTTGAAATGATTAACAAAAAATCTAAATGATATTATCAAGATAACGGGAGGCAAAAAGCTTCCCGTTATTTTTATGATAATCGGTCACATTACCTTGACAGTAAAATAGTTTTATGGTAAAATCAATTTGTTGCAAAATAATTTGCAAGCAAAATAATTGTCGATGGAGGTAAAAAATGAATATTTATGATTTCACTGTAAAGAAAAGAAAAGGCGAAGAATTTGCTTTAAAAGAATATGAAGGCAAGGTGCTGCTTGTTGTTAATACCGCAACAGGCTGCGGCTTTACTCCTCAGTATGAGGGCTTGGAAAAACTCTATGAAGCCTATCACGATAAAGGCTTGGAAATTCTCGACTTCCCCTGCAATCAGTTTAAGGGACAGGCGCCGGGAAGCGACGAGGAAATTCACGAATTTTGCACTCTTAAATACAACACTCAGTTTGACCAATTCAAAAAGGTTGAAGTAAACGGCGAAAACGAAGAACCTCTTTTTACTTTCCTTAAAGCCGAAGCGCCCGCCGAGGATGTAAGCGGACTTAAAAACAAAATGGCTATGAAAGCAATTTCAAAGCTTAGCGACAGTACCAAGAAAGACAGCGACATAAAATGGAACTTCACCAAGTTTTTGGTTGACAGAAGCGGAAAACCCGTTAAAAGGTACTCACCGACTTGTAAACCCGAAGAGATTGAAGCAGATATAAAGGCGTTGATATAATTATGGCAAAAGACAAATATGAAAGTATCAAATTAAAAAATCAGCTATGTTTTCCCATATACCTTTGCGCAAAGGAAATAATCAAGAGGTATAATGTATATCTTGCCGAGTTTGATTTAACCTATACTCAGTATGTTGTAATGATGTATTTTTGGGAAAAGGGAAGTTCAAATCAAAAAGAACTTGCAAAAACGCTGATGATTGACCCGAGCACTCTCACCCCGCTTTTGAAAAAGATTGAGAAAAAGGGCTATCTTAAAAGAGAACGCGCAAAGGACGATGAACGCAATCTTATTATCACTCTTACCGATAAAGGCGAAGCGTTGAAGGACAAGGTTTTGGACATTCCCTGTAAAATAAGAGGTTGCGTTGTTTTAAGCGACGAAGAATTAAAACAACTTGATGTGTTGGCAAGCAAAGTGCTTTTAAATTTAGAATAGAGGAAAATTATGTACGATATTATTATAATTGGCGCAGGCCCCGCGGGGCTTAGCGCGGCGATTTATGCAAGGAGAGCTGCAAAGAGCGTGCTCGTGCTTGAGGGCAACGCTTACGGCGGACAGATAATAAATACTCCCGATGTCGAGAATTACCCCGTTGTGGCGCACATTTCAGGCTTTGAGTTTGCCACAAATCTTTATAATCAGGCAAGCTCGCTCGGAGCTGAGGTTAAATTTGAAAAAGCGACCGAAATAAGCAACGGTGATGTAAAGACCGTTAAAACCGCTTCGAATGAATATGAGGCTAAGGCTGTGATTATAGCTACCGGTTCAAGAAACCGCAAATTAGGGCTTGATAAAGAGGAACAGCTGACGGGCAAGGGTGTGTCGTACTGCGCCACCTGCGATGGTAATTTTTACCGCAATAAGCCCGTTGCGGTTGTAGGCGGAGGCAACACTGCCATTGAGGACGCGCTCTATCTTGCGGACATCGCTTCAAAAGTTTATTTAATTCACCGCAGAGACGCTTTCAGAGCAGAGCAGGCGAGTGTAGATTCGCTGAAAAAGAAAGAAAATGTTGAGCTTGTTTTAAATTCGGTTGTAACAAAACTGCTCTATGATGTGAAACTAAATGCGGTTGAAGTCAGCGATAAAGAGGGTAATGTAAGGCTTATAAATACCGATGCTCTTTTTGTTGCAGTCGGCAGAATTCCCGAAAACGAGGAGTTTAAGGCAGTTGCCAAAACCGATAGCGAGGGCTACATTATTGCAGGTGAGGACTGCAAAACCAATTCGGAAGGCATTTTTGTTGCGGGCGATAACCGCACAAAGCAGGTGCGCCAGCTTGTAACTGCGGCTTCGGACGGAGCCGTAGCGGCAACAGCGGCGATAAATTATCTTAATACTATTTGAATATAATCCGAAATTGTGCTAAAATAAATATACATTTATTTATTTATTCAAAGAGGTATGTTATGGAAATAAAAAGAGATAATTTCAAGCTTGAAGTTAATAAGCCTGAGGTGGATTTTGATGTTTTAAAGCTCGAGCAGGCAGAAAAGAATAAGCTTAAAAAGCAAAAAACAAGAATAGTTGTTTTAGGTACGCTTACAGTGGCTGCAGCGTGCGTTTCAAAAATTATGAAGGCAAACAAAAAACATAAAAAGTAAGGAGGGAATGTAACGATGGCTGTTTCTAAAGATACAATTATAGGCGATATGCTCAAAGAGGATCAGGGCATAGCATATATTTTAATGCAATCGGGTATGCACTGCGTAGGTTGCCCT
>CADBNM010000124.1 GCA_902796055.1 Oscillospiraceae bacterium | reverse complement strand
TTATTGTTATGGAATATCCTTTTACATTGGCTTCGTTATGATAGCAAGACGGTTCTTTGCCTGCCGAAACAACAGGAATATCTCCCTTAACAGCTTCGGAAGTAGTAAGGTTTCTTCCGCGTTTAAAACTTGCAATATTACTTAACGAATCAAAACGCCAATCTACAGGAATTGAGTATTCCAAAGTATCGTTAACTACCCAACCTGACGGACGGGCATTTTTATATTCGCAGTTTTGGTAGTTCGGGAAGCGGAAGCGGACAAACCATTCCTTATACAGTTCCTCTGCCGCCTGCTCCAGCTTCTTAATCCGCTTATTATTCAACTCAATCAACTCATCGTATTTTGAGAGAATATATGCAATTTTATCCTGAGTTGTTTTGTTTGGGAATAAAACTTTAGTTTGCAAAATATCTTTTGCAGAAATATTCGGTTGCCCAGCGCCAATACCTAAAGAGTATAGGTATTGTTCAATATGAGGAAGCCTAAAAAAAGCATATAAGAATGTTCCATTGCTATTTGCTTTAGGTCTAATAATAGCTACGCGTTGATTTACTAAGAAAATCTCATTGTCGTCGCCATGTTGCATTTTTCCCGCTCTACCAACGCTGCCTGCACCAGTCATAGCAATTAAAAAATCATTTGGGTGAAGTATATACTTTTTTAGTTTTTCTGAGATTTCTTGATTATAATAATCGCTACAATCTTTGAGAACAACTCCATTTTGAATGTTGCCGATTTTTAATACAGGAATACCTTCCTCGACTAAATCATTAGAAGAAAAAGCATATCCAGAAAATACATCTGCAAAATCTTTAATTCTTTGTGTTTCCATCTACTCACCAAATAAATTCTTAATATTTTTTTCAATCTGTTGTTCGAGTTCGTGTGCCTGTGCATTGAGGGCGGAAAGTTCCGAGTTGAGGTTAAGCATAGTTTCTTTAAACTCTTGCTCGGTCATGCCGTCATCTTCAATAACAACGCCGACATAGCGCCCTGCGTTGAGGGAATAATCTTGGTCAATAATACCGTCCTCACCCTCAAGTTTTGCAACCTTGCAAAGACCGATAACATCGTTATAAGTGCCATTGGGGAAACGCTCATTTAGCCAGTCAAGTTGTTCTTGCCAATATGACTTTTCATCATCAGGCGCGGCAGCCTTTTTATGCTCATATTCTTTAATAAGAGCCTCAAACTCATCGGTCTTGCCCTCATAAAGCCTTGTAATGATACCAAGGTTTTTAATCTGCTCGTCGCTAAACTTACGGTGCGCTCTATCAATTTGTGTAAAAACATTTCTCGCATCAATGAAAAGGATTTCATCTTTTTTATCCGTGCGAGATTTCTCTTTATCAAAAAACCAGAGCGTTGCAGGAAGCGTTACGGAAGTAAACATATTTGACGGTAAAGTTACCATTTGCTTAATAATTCCCGCTTCAACAAGTTGCTTTCTGATTTCAAATTCACTCTTGCCTGCATCCGAAGCGGAATTTGCCATAACAAGCGCCGCCCTGCCCGTATCATTAAGCGAAGTTGCAAAATAATTTATCCACAAGTAATTCGCATTAGGCACGGTTTCTTTTTTATCACTTTTCTTTTTGGCAGATTTAGTTTTATTTTTCGGGATACCGTACCGGTTAAATCGAGCATCCTCGGCAACCCTTTCATAAACAACTTCATCAACATTAAAAGGCGGATTTGCCATTACATAGTCGAAACTGCCCACTGCATCATAAGGATCGGAATAAAAAGAGTTTGCCTCGGTTATCTCACCTCTAACATCATTTAAAAACAGATTCATTTTAGCGAGTTTAACGGTATCAGGCTCTTTTTCAACACCGTAACAACGGAACTTCATCATTTCGTCATTAGTGGCATTATGGCGGTGCATATATCTTGCCGCCTGAACAAACATACCGCCCGAACCGCAAGCAGGATCAAGTATCTTCTTCTCTGCGCCAGCCTCGGGCTGAATAACCTCAACCATATAGCGAACTACCGATGCCGGAGTATAGAATGTTCCGCCGTCCTTGCCCTCGCTAAGAGCAAAGTTGCCGAGAAAGTATTCGTAAATCTCGCCGAAAAGGTCAATGCTGATGTCCTCGGGGATATCCTTGAAAATACGGACAATACGGGAAAGAAGTTCAGGCTCTTCCTCGGGTACAAGCTGACCGTAAACGTCCTTGGGAAGCACGCCCTCCATTACGGGATTATCCTTCTCAATCGCTTCCATCGCCTTTTTAACAAGCGTTGCTTTTTCGGCGGTATCGGGAGCATCATTGATAGAATCATAATAGGCTGACTCGGGAAGATAAAAACCGCACTTTTCTATTGAAATGTCCTTAAGGCTTCTTTCTCTTCTCGTCCCTTTGAGTGCATTATATTCCGCTTCAATCTCCGCTTTGTGCTGTTTATAAAGAATATCCGCATAGCGAAGGAAAATCAAACCGAGTATCGGCTGACCGTATTTGTTAGCGGCAAGGTGCGCACCCGAACGAAGAACATCCGCCGCATGCCACAAATTGTCTTTGAGTTGCTTTAATTCTAAATCTGTCATAATTCACCTTTTATTAATTATATTTAATTTAATAATACCACAATATGTTGATAAAAACAATTAAAAACAACAAAATAATGAGAATATCGACATAAAATACTAATATTGGTACTTTAGAAATATTCACATATTCCGTTAGGCAACTAAAATATTATTTTTTCGGCGAAAATGATGTAAAAATCCCCCTATCCGAAGATAAGAGGATAAAATAGGATATTATCTTATATCAAAAATCAAGTTTAATTCTATTATTGCTCAAATGATAAAATTAAACTCAACTTCAGATTTTTTATTCCATAAAAACCACAGCCCAACTGACATGCTTTGCTAACACTTTTGCTAACACTTTGCTAACACTTGTGCCGCAGAATAGCATCTTATTTATAGACGAATATGTAATTTTGTACAAATAAAATGCTAATTTTCTGTAAAAAACAAACTAAATAACACTAACTAATGCTAAATAAAATCACTTAAAAGGTACCTCGGTCTACTCCAAAACCGCGTGCCGAGGGTTCAAGTCCTTCTGCCCCTGCCAAAAATTAAAAGTACCACATTTGTGGTACTTTTAATTTTTAGTATAATAAAGGACTTGAACCCGTGAGGGTCTGAGCGTTTAGAAAACAATTCGGCGAACTGTTTTTAGCGAAGAGCGGTGAGGCGGGTACCGACTGCAACGCAGTGGGTCGCCGAGCCAATAGTATGCAAGGCAAAGCCGCAGCAGACGGCAAGTCCTTCTGCCCCTGCCAAAAAATAAAGCACTGCTAATGCAGTGCTTTGTTTTTTGCGGACTTGAACCCGAGGCGCGCGGAGCGTGGCGGGGCGAGGAGTTCGTTAACACGGTCAACGATTGTTGCGTGTCTATCTGATACTAACGATAATCATCTATCTTTATTACGACATTCGAGCGTATGAAAATGGATGGCTTTGGATATGCATTTCGCTACGACGGTGCTGGCGCGCATCCGCTTCATCTGTGAAAACAAAATAAATACTTATAAACTATACTCCACTACCAGATATGAGTCTGTTAAATTTGTCGTCAAGTTCGTCAAGTTCCTCTTCTAAAAATGACTTAATATTGATCCTTTTTGAATCCTCATCTATTTGATGGCAATCGTAGAATTGGTTGGTTATTTCAATAACA
>CADBNM010000123.1 GCA_902796055.1 Oscillospiraceae bacterium | reverse complement strand
TGCGCCCGCCAAGGTTTCGGGCACCAACTCCAAATCTTTGATTTGGTTAGTTGGTCGAACTCTTATCTCACTTTTTCAACATCTGCTCAGCGTGTAGAAAAAGGTTTTTCTACACGCTGACAGGACTTCCTTCGGGAAGTCCTGACTTTTTTACAAAATTGATGACATTATAAAAGAATTGTGATATAATATTATTCAATTTTATATACAGGGAGGGTACTATGAAAAAGGTCATAGCTTTAGTTTTGGTTTTTTGTGTATTGGCGTCGATTTTGTTGTGTGCTTGCTCTAAAAATAGCGTGGCAGAGGAAACAATCGGTATAATCGGCGCGATGGATAATGAGGTCGACACCTTAAAAAAGGCGGCTGACATAAAAAACAGCACTAAAATTTCCGATATGGAATTTATTGAAGGCAGGATAGGCGATAAAAATGTAGTTATCGTAAAGTGCGGAATGGGCAAGGTTAATGCAGGCGTTTGTGCTTATACTCTTATAAATGAATTCGGCTGTGATAAGATTATCAATACAGGCGTTGCGGGCTCGCTCGACAACAGGATAGACATTGGCGATATAGTTGTTTCCACAGACGCTGTGCAACACGATTTTGATGTTTCGCCGATAGGCTACAAAAAAGGCGAAATACCTTACACGGGACTGTACGCATTTAAAGCCGACAACACCTTGAGAGCGGCGGCGGTAAAAGCGGTTAAGGAGTCTGCTCCGAAGATAAAGGTCTTTGAGGGCAGAGTTTGCACGGGCGATCAGTTTATTGCAACCACAGAGCAGCGAGATACGATTACCTCAAAATTCGGCGGCTTGTGCTGCGAAATGGAGGGAGGCGCAATCGCGCAGGTCTGCTATCTTAACAAAACGCCTTATGTTATGATTCGTGCCATTTCCGATAAGGCTGACGGCTCTGAAGAAGTCGGATATGCTCAGTTTGAAGCTCAGGCGGCAAGAAATTGCGCGAATATAACTCTTTATATGATAGAGCATATGTAAGACGAAAAACAAAAAAAGAAAAACACATCGGACTTGTTTACCTGTCCGATGTGTTTTTTGTTAAGTACTAATATGCTTTTATAATGCCGCGTATCATTTTAACATCTCTTGTTAAGCTTATTTTATTTGGCGCTTTGTATTCAACTAAAGCGGCGGGGATTTTAAGCTTTTTATGAACCCAAGCGATAATATAATTGTCTTTTTCGCCGTAGCTGTTAATGAATTTTTTAAAGCCCTGAGCTCGGTTGATAATTTTTGAAAGCTTCTTTGTTCCGAGAGTCTCGTTGAGCCAGCCGTGCATATTAAGGTAAACCTTGGGCGCGCACTTTTTAATGTAGTTTTTGAGCTTGCGCGATTCGGTTGCCTTAAACGGACCGAAATCCCTGTTCATATCAATATGCTTCGCCGTGCATCTGCCGAATGCCGATTTACAGGCGCGGTAGTTATTTCTTCCCGCGATTGTTCCGTCCGGATTAGCGCAGGGCACGATAACCAGTCTGTAAATCCCTAATTCCTGAGAATGGTTGGCATAATAAGTTATAATTCTGTTTGCTTCCTCGGTAAGCTTTTTACCGTCCTTGGCATAGCTGTCCTCAAAGCCGTGTACGGAAAAGTCAATAAAAAGAGTTTTTTTGTATTTTCCGGTTTTTATATTGGTAATTATATAGCCCTCAAGAGGACGCCCTTGCGCCGATTTGCCATAAACCTGGCGAACAACATTGATGCGGTCAAGCGCGAGCTGGGTAGAGTTGCGGTTGAGGGGAAGCGCAATATCTATTACCTGAAGCTTTTGAGTCACAAATACATTTTCATATGGCGTTTTAAGCGTGAGAGTCGCTTTTCCCTTTTTAATTCCGGTAACATAGCCTTTTTGATTAACTCGGAAAACCGCGTTGTTCGAGCTTTTAAAGCTTACGAGGCTCGAAACGCCGCCCGAGGCAAATCTGTAGCTGATTTTGTGAACATTTGAGCCTTTTTGAACCTTAATGTTTTTGGTCGTTATAACAAGCTTTGAAGGGTTCTTCGTAACCTTGATTACGCACGAGTCCTTAACATTATTAAAGGTTTTATATGCTATTACAACGGTACCCGTTTTGTGAGCCTTAACAACACCCTTACTGTCAACCTCGGCGATATCCTTATTAGAAGAGACAAACTTATTTGAATAAGAGTAACCGCCCGAAACGGTAGCCTTCAGCTTGAAGGATTTGTTAAGCGCAAGCGCAATTCGGTGATAGTTCATTTTGACTTTGGTAGGCGCATTTTTAACAGTCACTTTAAAAACAGCCGTATAAGTCTTTTCTATAACTTCCTCTCGGGGTTTCGGAGGCTCCGTCGGCTCGGTGGGTTCCGTCGGGTCGGTAGGGTCAGTGGGCTCCGTCGGGTCGGTAGGGTCGGTCACATCATCATAAACTATTATTGTTTCATAAACATGAAGCGTTACGGTGATTGTTGCCGTTCCGATTGAATTACCCTTTACAACGCCTTTGTCGTTGACTGTAGCCACACCGTTATTGCTCGAGGCATATGTATATTCATTTTTCGCCTTATCAGCGTCTGTTATAAACGAATAAATATTAATAGATTCACCTCGTCCTATTGTTGCCGAGCTTTTGCTGAGCTTAACACTCGGAGTCGTCTGAGCTGCAAGGGAGTTTAACGAGAAGAGTGAAAACAGCAGCAAAACGGACAAAGTGACAACAATGCTTTTAGCTATGGATTTCATTTAAAGACCTCTGATGTTACTTGTTGTATATTACGCATTTTGTGCCCGAAGGAACATTGTCATACATCCATTTTGCGTTTTTAATGTCAAGCCTGATACAACCGTGAGAAAGGTTTGCACCGAGGGTCGGGTCTACTATATAAACAGGCTTGCTTGCCTGAGAATAAAGCACGGAATGGAAGTTGTAGCCTCCGAGAATTCTTGAAGCATACCAGCAGCGAACGGCGCCTGAATCGAAATAAAGCTGATGATAGGGCATACCTCTTGAGGGTCCTAAGGTGAATGTGCCTGTAGGAGTAGGAGTCGCAGGTGCGCCGATGGTGCAGGTATAGTATTTAATCATTTTCCAATTACCCTTTTTGCCGGTGAAAATGCCGACCTTATGGGTGTTTTTATTTACGAGAACCAAGTAGCTTGTTTTGCTTGAATAAGCGTTTGCCTTTTTCTGCATTACCGCTTTTGCGGATATGAGTCTGCCGTATTTATCAAAGTTATAAGTTTTTCCCTTAATCTTAACTGTTTTGGTTACGGCTTTACCGTAGTTAGCTCCTCTGTTGGGATTAAAATAATATGTGTTGCCTTTTATGGTTTTCCAACCGGTATATATCTTGGCGTTTTTATTAAAATAGTAATACGAGCCGCTGATTTTTTGGAAGCCCTTAGCCGCTTTTCCTGAGCGCAAACCGAAGAAATAGCGGGCATTACCTATATTCCTCCAGCCAGAGAGGCGCTTGCCGTTGCTTGCAAAGTAATAGTAAGAGCCGTTGATTTTTTGTAAGCCCTTAGCTGCTCTTCCTGAATTCAAGCCGAAGAAGTGGTAAGCGTTTCCTACCTTCGTCCAACCCGAAGCGCGCTTGCCGTTGCTTGCGAAGTAGTAATAAGAGCCGTAGATTTTTTTAAGACCCTTAACAGCTTTTCCCGAGCTTATGCCGAAGAAATAATAAGCGTTACCTATTTTTTTCCAGCCGGTAGTGCGCCTTCCGGTGTTAGCAAAGAAATAATAAGAATTGCCGATTTTCTTGAATCCCGTATAGGCTTTTCCCGAATCCGTGCTGAAATAATAGGTCGAGCTTCCCACAGTTCTCCAGCCTGTAAGCATTTTACCGCTGCCTGCGAAAAGGTAGTAGCCGTTGCCGATTTTCTTAAAACCGGTAGCCATTATTCCGGTTGACGGGTCGAAATAATACTTGCCGCCGTTGTAATTTTGGAAGCCGGTTTTCATTTTTGAGCTGCTGTCGAAAAGGTAGTAGCTGTTGCCGATTGCAGTAAGTCCTGTTTTACCTGCGCCGGACTCGGTATCGAAATAATATTTACCGCCGTCATAGCTCTGCCAGCCGTAAAGCATTGCGCCGGAGTCGTCAAAAAGATAATTGACGCCGTCAATATTTTTCATTCCCGTTACCTTTGTTCCGCCGGTTGCGGGGTCAAAATAGTATTTAACATTATCAATCGTGTAGAAGCCGGTAACCGGCACATCATCCACATAGAAAATTGTGTTATCCTCATTCCAACCGTTTCTCAGGGAGTCTTTAACTATTGCTTCGCCCTGCTGAGTATAAGCGAAGGCAACAGTGCCCGAAAAGGTTGAAAGAAGAATAATGCATGAAAGCAACACGCTGATTATTCTTACAAACTTGGTATTCATGTATTTCTCCTCCTAAATTATGTGAGTATATGATATAATAGTTTTATTTCTTTGTCAATGATTATCGAAAGTTAAAAACAGGAAATAATTAGTTATTTTATAACTGTTAATTATATTGAAAAACAAAGTGAAAAATGTTATATTTATTATATAAGCCTTCGGAGGTGTCAAAAATGAAAAGAATAATAGCAATAATTCTTGCCGTAACGCTCATTTTCAGTGCAAACTCCGTTTGCATCTTTTCTAACGCATTGACGGCGAAAACAATTAATGTTAAATCTTACGGTGCGAACGGTGCAGACACAAAGGACGATACCGACGCATTCCAAAAGGCTTTTGATATTGCAAAGTCGGGCAAGGTGCAGCTCAAGGTTGTAGTTCCCAAGGGCAACTACTATATCGGCACACCTGCGGGCAAGAGCGCACGCGCGCTTTGGATTTATTCAAATACAACTCTTGATTTGACCTCGGGCGCGGTGCTTTACAGGCAGAAGGCTTCGCCTAATACTTACATCATCGAAGCGGACGGTAAGAGCAATATTACAATTTTAGGAGGCACATTTAACGGCAATGTTGCAAATACCAAGTATGCCAAGGGTCTTGTTTCGCTCAGAACCATAAGCAATATTAAATTCCAAAACATTAATTTCAAGAATTACTGCGGCACACACGCCGTGCTTCTTGACGGTCCGATAGGGCTTTCCGTTACAGGCTGCTCCTTCAGCGGATTTAAGCTGTTTACGGGCAGCGCTGCAGATTATAAAAAGCAGACGAGCTCAAGCACATATTGGTCGGCTGAGGCTTTGCATATAGATTTTGTTGAGCCTACCTCCTCGAGCGCGGGCAGAACGGTTAAAAATGTAAGCGTTTCGGGCTGTAAGTTTAACGGCGTTCCCTCGGGCGTCGGCACGCACCATGTGTATTCCTCGCTTGTAGGCGACAACATTAAAATCTATAACAACACCTTCACAAATTGCTATTTCCATTGCTGCAACACCTCGGGCTTTAAGAATTTTGAGTTTTATAATAACAAAGCGACTAATACGCCTACTCTTATTCACTCCGAAAACACTGTGGGCAAGGTATATAAAAACACTCTCAATAATTCCTCCTTGCAGGTTGACAGCGATACATATAATAAAGTTTATAAATTCGGCACGGGCGGTTTCCCGATTGAAACGCTTTCGGGCGTTGATGTAAGAAACGCCAAGACCTCAAGCGGTATAAACAAAATCAACTGCTCTAATGTGGAGATATATAACAACAGCATAACCGTAGGCAATTATTATCCTGCCGTAACTCCTAAAACCAACGGCATTTGGTCGCTCTATGAAGCGCAGATTAACGCTCACGATAATTTTATTACCGGGGCAGAGTACAGGGGCATTTATGTTGATACAGGCAAGGCAACGCTTACAAATAACGGCATAACAAACAGCAATATCGGCATTTATTTAAACGAAACAAATGGCTCCTCTATAACTGATAATAAACTAATTTCAATGGCGAACAGAGGTATGCACACCGTGCTTTGCGAGAACACAGATATAACGGAAAATTACATTCAATTTGTAAACAGTGGCAGAGCAATCACTGTTGAAGGGGCAAAGGGGACAAACAATATAAACAATAATACCGTTTTTGACAGTACGGGACACTCAATTTATGTTATCGGCTCCCAAATAAACGAAATTGACGGCAACATTATTTCAAGGCAGGGTGAGGAAGGCTTCCCGATAACCATCAACAAGAGAGATACCGACGGCTCGCTTTCCCATGTAAAAGAAGTTAATTCAAATCAATTCTTCGGCAACTCGGCACCAAACAGGTGCATACATATCACGGGCGATTCCGAGATAGATGAATTATCTTACAACCGTTCGGATATGCTGATGATTTACAACGAGCGCACAATTTCAATACCTGTCCACGAGGATAATGATATATATCATGTTCACACATTTGACCTCCCGATAGTATCGACTGCACATACCGATTCCTTCCATTCGGGTTATGACGAGCACACCTGCTCCGACCCCGATTGCGGTTTTACTTTCAGAGACGGCTATTCTTATCCGATAGTTCACCGCTACAGCAAAACTGTAGTTGCGCCTACTTACTTTGCGGCAGGCTATACTCTTAACGAATGCGATGACTGCGGCTATACATTCAAATCCGATTCCAAAGCGAAGCTTACCGTTCCGGCAGTTTCGGGCTATAAGCTGCTTGCGGTAACGGCAAATTCAATGAAAGTCGGCTGGAGCAAGGCTTCGGGTGTGGACGGTTATGTTGTTTTCCTTAACAATTCGGGCTGGAAACGCTATAAAAAAATAACAAGCAACGCTACAACTTCTATTACTATAGGCAAGCTTTCGGCAGGCAAGAATTATCCCGTCATTGTCAAGGCTTACAAAACGGTTGACGGTAAGGAAGTGCTTTCGGCTAAGTATTCGACCTTCAATATAGGCACCAATCCCGCAAAGGTTTCCTTCAGCGTAAGCTCCCCTGCAAAGGGTACCGCCAAGGTTTCGTGGAAGAAAGTTACGGGCGCAACAGGCTATGTGATTTACTACAAGGCAACTGCAAAAGCGGGCTGGAGCAAAATCGGCACTGCAAAGAGCAGCGCAACCTCGTTCACAAAGAAGTCGTTAAAGAAGGGGACAAGGTATTTTACCGTCAGGGCAGTGAAGGCTTACGGCGGCAGAACATATCAATCTGCTTATGCTGCAAAGGCGGTTAAGATTAAATAATAGAAGAGGAGAAAAATAATGGAAAAGAGCAATAAAGGTAAAAAAGTGTTAAAAATCTGCTTGAAAATTTTAATCCCCGTTGTTGCAATATTTATTATTGCGGCGATAGTTTTGCAGTGCTGCGGCTTCGGACCGCTTTTCGGCTTGTATGAGCCTAAGAGTGATTCGCATAAGTACACAGATGAGCTTGAGGATTACGGCATTTGGGACAATACAATTGATAAGCAGATGCCTCAAACAGTGGTATATAAGCTCGTTATGGATCATTTCAAGGCACCGCTTCCTGAGGGCAAAACAGCCAAGAAGGTCATCTTTTTGGGCTTTGACGGCTTTAGGGCTGACGCGATTGCAAATATTAAGGACGACCCGAAGAGCGCCATTATGTATGTTAAAAGCAAGGGCGGACTGTATCATACCTTTGCAGGCGGCGTTCCCGGAAAGAGCGAGCAGCATACCTCAACCGCTCCCGGCTGGGCTTCAATGCTTACGGGCGGCTGGTCAATTTTTCACGGTATAAATAACAACGGTCAAAACAAGAATGCAAACGAAACCTTCTTAACAACTCTTGCAAAGCAGGGTCATCCGGCTTCGTTCACGGCTTCATGGAGAGAGCATACCGCCCTTTCCTACCGTCCGGACATTGTTCGTTCAATTAAAGAGAACATTCCCGTTACATACACTCACTGCATTGACGATATGGACACATATTATCATGTGCTTGACTATGTAGCTAAAGCAAAGGGCGAGAAAAAGACTCCCCAAGAAGACCCCGATGTTGTTTTCTTTACCTTTGAATTTACCGACCATGCAGGTCATCTTTACGGCTTCGGCAACAATAAAAACTATTATCAGGGCTCGCTTGATGCAAATAAGTTCGGCTATGACATCATTAAAACCATCGAGGCGAGAAGCACCTACGCCCAAGAGGATTGGCTCATTGTTATTTCTACCGACCACGGCGGTACGGGACATGTTCACGGCGGTCAGTCGATTATGGAACGCTCCACCTGGCTTGCGGTTAACAAAAAACTCAATGTGAATGATTCTTATTTGTCATTTGAAAACGACTAAAAGTAGGAGAGTGATACATTATGGCAATAGTTTCTTATGTTTTTCTTGCGCTGTTTTTCATATCAAGCGCAGTTCATCTTTACCACAGCTGGAAAGATGATTCAAAAAAAAGAGCGATAACAAAGCCTATGCTTCTGCTCTTCTTAATCGGCTTTTATGTTTTTGCCGCCGATAAGAGTAATATTTCCGTTGTGCTCATAGTGGCTCTTGCAACGAGCTGGCTCGGCGATGTTCTGCTAATCCCCAAGGGCAACGGCTGGTTTACGGCGGGCGGAATAAGCTTCTTAATCAGCCATTTAACCTTTATAGCGGTTTATGTTACTAATATAGACTTCGCAAAGGTTAATTGGTTCATCACAGTGCCCGTGGCGATAGTCTATTACTTCATCGCTTTCAAAATTATCATGGCTGTTAAAGCGAACACACCGAAAATTATGGTTGTTCCCATGTACCTTTATCTGCTTGCCAACAGTACGATGAATGTATTTGCGCTTATGCAGCTTTTGTGCAATCCCTGTCTTGCTACCGCTTTGGCTTATGCGGGCGCAATACTCTTCTTTGCTTCGGACTGCACCTTGTTCCTTGTGCGTTATCACGAAAACAAGAATATAATTTTTAAAAGGCACTTTACGGTTATGCTCACTTATGTTTTAGGTGAATTCTTAATTACTTTAGGCATATTACTATTAAAATAGGAGGCAATATATATGAAATACATCTTTATTGTAAATCCCCATGCGGGAACGGAAGACAATGAAACAATAATCCGTCAGGCGATAGAAGTGTCCGACAAAAAGGACGAGTGCGAAATCTATATCACCAAGGCGGTAGGCGACGGCTTGGAATATGTTAAAAAGTATTCCGAGGAAAATCCCGATGAAAAAGTAAGATTTATCGCTTGCGGCGGCGA
This sequence comes from Oscillospiraceae bacterium, assembly GCA_902796055.1. Lineage (GTDB taxonomy): Bacteria > Bacillota > Clostridia > Oscillospirales > Acutalibacteraceae > RUG714. Next base: position 2,048 of record CADBNM010000123.1, on the reverse strand, counting down.
CGGCACAATAAACGAAGTGTGCAACGGCGCGGTAGGGAATAAAAATGCAAGCGTCACCTGTTATCCCTGCGGCAGCGGCAACGACTTCGTAAAGGTTTTCGGCGGCGCGGAAAAGTTTATGGACATTGAAGCGCTTATAAATGCTCCCGAGCAGAAATTGGATTTGCTTAAAGTGGGTGACAGATACTCGAACAATGTTGTTAACTTCGGTTTTGACACCACGGTTGCCATAACAATTAATAAGCAAAGAGAAAAGACGGGTCACGGCGGCAAGAGTGCCTACACCAAGGGCATTGTAACCGCGCTTCTTACAAGTATGAAGAATAAATGCAAGGTAAGGGCTGACGGCGAGGTGCTTAATCCCGACGGCAGAGCTCTTCTTTGCACCCTTGCCAACGGTCAGTATGTAGGCGGTTCGTTTAAATGTGCTCCGAGAGCAAAAACGGACGACGGACTCATTGAGGTTTGTCTCATCAAGCCTATTTCAAGACTTCGCTTTGTTAAGATTTTAGGTCCTTATACCGAGGGCAAGCACCTTGATGACGAGTCTATGAAGGATATCATAGTTTACAGGCAGGCAAAGAAGGTTGAAATAGTTGCGCCAGAAGGCTTTGCTTATTCTTTGGACGGTGAGGTTATTTACGAAAACCGCTTCACAGTTGAGATTGCGGAGCATGCAATTAACTTTGCAGTACCCGAGTAAAGCGTAAATACTTTACAAAACTTAACGCTAAGTAAAGGTCAAAACCTTTACTTAGCGTTTTTTATATTGACGGCAAGTGGGGGCTTTGTACGCCGGATATTTTAAATAACTGTTGATTTTATCCTCTCTAAAAGGTATAATTATAATGGTATATTCTAAAATCTGAATTTTGGAAGGTAAAAAATATGCGTTTTATAAAAGTTATCGCTTGTATTCTCGCTATGTTAATGCTCTTTAACAGCGTAGCGTTTGCCGGCAATAAAGTAACTGCTCTCTCGCAGGAGCAAACCACCGTTAATAATCAGAAGCTGATGATACAAAAGCTCAAAAAGGTTATGGATAAAAACGGGCTTAATGCGAGCAACTTTTCATTCGGCTACTATGATATTTTTCGGGATTTCGAGTGCTTCTGTAACAGAGATAAGCTGTTCGAACCGTATGAGGCAATTAAATTCCCGCTTGCATTCTTGTATTTTAACGAGTATGCGGGAGGCAAGTATACTAATTATTCGACTATAGGCGACAAGGGATTTTTAGATATTTTTATTGAGTCGCTAACCGTTGATAATACCGATGCTACCGATACTTTGATAAAAGAATATGGCGGTTTAAATAAGGTGAAATCCGAGCTTCAGGCACTCACGAAAACAAGAGTACCAAGGGAATTTTACAACACAACCGTTCTTAACGCCAATTACTGTATTGATTTTTTAAAGCTTTATTATTCAACAGCTAAATACAGCACAACCGATTTCAGAAATATGATGGTTGACTCGCTAAAGGAGTTTACTCCGGGCAAGTACAGCGAAAAATATATCACAAAATACCGCATAACTCACAGATACGGCTACTCTGCTCTTGAAAGCTCGGCAGTGGATATGGGTATAGTTAAATCCGATTATCCGTTTGCTTTTATAGTCAGCGTCGAGGGCGTTAAGAATGCCGAGGATGTGCTCGCAGAGGTAATGCGCTTTGCTTATGAATACAATGAGGATTTTGGAGCTTTGCTCATTTCGCAGATGACCACTATGCCCGACATCCCCGATGAAAGCAAAAAAGCTTATGTTACCCGCTCTTACACAAAGCCCATTTTAGCGGCTGTTGTGGGAGTTAGCGCGCTCGCAGTCGCAGGCGTTGCGATATTTGTGGTTCAAAGAGATAAGAAATTGCGCAAGATATATGAAAACGACGATGACGACGAGGTATTGAGATAGTAGAATAATGTTTGTAAACCGCAGAGCATTCGCTCTGCGGTTTACAGCGTGTAGAAAAACCTTTTTCTACACGCTGAGCAGATGTTGAAAGAGTGAGAAAAAATCCGCCAACTGAAACGCTGAGGCGTATG
>CADBNM010000122.1 GCA_902796055.1 Oscillospiraceae bacterium | reverse complement strand
TGCGCCCGCCAAGGTTTCGGGCACCAACTCCAAATCTTTGATTTGGTTAGTTGGTCGAACTCTTATCTCACTTTTTCAACATCTGCTTATTCTTTTAAATAGAAATATCGTAAGCGAGTTTATATTCCGCTTCGCTTATTGTTTTATGCATTTCAAGCGCTTCAAAAATATCATAGTCAACAATCTTACCGTCGTGAACGGCTACAACTCTGTTGCCTATATCGTTTGCAAGCAGTTCAACAGCATGATAGCCCATTTTTGAACCGAGCACTCTGTCTTTAGCGGTAGGCGAGCCGCCGCGCTGAACATGACCTAAGTTTGTATATCTCGCTTCAACGCCCGTCTCCTCCTGAATCGTCGCCGCCATAGGCTCTATAGGATCATTTATACCCTCTGCGGCTACGATTACGAAGTTCTTTTTGCCTGTACGCTGAGTTCTTCTCATTCTGTCAATAACATCTTTTTTAAGGTCAAAGGGTATTTCGGGAATAAGCACACTTGTTGCGCCGACCGCTATGCCGCCGTTGAGCGCAAGATAACCTGCTCTTCTGCCCATAACCTCGATTACCGAGCATCTGTCATGGCTCTCGGAGGTATCGCGAAGCCTGTCAACCATCTCAACGATAGTATTCATAGCGGTATCATAACCGATAGTCAACTCCGAACAGGCAATATCATTATCAATAGTACCCGGAACGCCGACTGTTGGCAAGCCTTTTTCGCTGAGCACCTTTGCGCCCCTGAAGGAGCCGTCGCCACCGATAACAACAAGACCGTCAATGCCAAGATATTTACAGGTGTTGAGCGCCTTCTGCTGACCTTCTTCGGTCATAAATTCGGGGCAGCGCGCAGTATAAAGAATTGTACCGCCTCGCTCAATGATATTCGACACGGAACGAAGCGTCATTTCAAAAATGTCACCGTGAATAAGTCCGTTATAGCCTCGCCTTACTCCCATTACGCGAAGCCCTTTCTCTATGCCGCTTCTGACAATTGCTCTGATAGCGGCGTTCATTCCCGGAGCATCGCCGCCGGAAGTGAGAACAGCAATAGTGTTCATAATTATCCCCCTTTTAAGTTTTTAGCCAAGATAATTGATTAATTTAGTTAATAGTATATTAAAAATAATTTTATTTGTCAAGTTTTATATAAATCAGCGAGAGCCTCTAAAAACAACATTTTCCTTGCCGAGCATTTCTTCAAGCTTTTCGGTTTCGGGCGAATAACGCCTGATGCTTCCCTGCGGAATTTTTAAGTTTTCATAGCTTTTAGTGTCGGTATAATACAGGAAAACCTCGGCAGCGCCCTTGGTTTTTAAGAGTATGTTTTTCACAAGAGCGGTTTGCTCGCCCGACTTTGAGGGCAGGCGCAAATAAAGCTTGCCCTTCGGATTTTCAAACGCCTCCGAATCAAAGCGGATTATTGATGAGCAGAGGATTTTTGCCTCCTCGTCTTCTCTGAGGCTTATTTTGCCCTCGGCGACTATAACTCTTCCCTCTTCGATTTCATTTTTAAGTTTTTCAAAGGTCTGAGGAAACACCAGCATTTCAAGCGAGCCGAAGGAATCTTCAAGCGTTAAGAACGCCATATCGTCACCGTTTTTAAGGCGCTTTACGCTCACTTTTTCAATGAGTGCAAGCACTTTAACTTTAGAGCCGTCCTTTAAAAACGACTGTCCCTCGTCGCTTGCCGCAAGCACATCGGTTATTCTTATACAGCCTGCTTCCGACGCTGCCTGCCTGAACCTTGCAAGAGGATGTCCCGTTATATAAAGTCCCGTGGTTTCCTTCTCCATTTCGAGCATTTGCTCGGGAGTAAATTCCTTTACAACAGGCATAACAAATTCATCGTCCGCACTCTCGCCCGTGATGTCAAAAAAGCCGACTTGACCCTCAACATTTCTCTTGTGCTCGTCCGAAAGTTTATCGTTAATTATTTCTATTGACTGCAACATCTGGCGGCGGTTTGCGCCAAGTGAATCGAGCGCACCGCATTTTATAAGCGATTCAACTGCGCGGCGATTGAATTCCCTGCCGTAAAGGCGTTCACAGAAGTCATAGAAAGATGTGAACCTGCCCTTATACTGCCTTTGGTCGAGTATCTTTTTAATAAAGCCCAAGCCGAGATTTTTTATTGCGAGCAAGCCGAAGCGAATTTCATTTCCCGAAGCGGTGAAATATTCATCGCTTTCATTTACGCTCGGCGGCAAAACCTTAATGCCGAGGCGTTGACATTCGGCGATATAAATTGAAATTTTATTGAAATCGTCGAGCACGCTTGTTAAAAGTGCCGCCATAAACTCGCAGGGATAGTGAACTTTCAGATATGCGGTCTGATAGGCAACATAGGCATAGCAGGCGGCGTGAGACTTATTGAAAGCGTACTGCGAAAAGTCCGACATATCGTCAAATATCGCATTGGCGGTTTTTTCGTCTATGCCCCGCTTCACTGCACCGTCTATATTTTCATCCGCCTTGCCGTAAACAAAATACTGCCTTTCCTTCGCCATTACATCCGCTTTTTTCTTACTCATGGCGCGGCGCACCAAATCGGCTCTGCCGAAGGAATAGCCCGCAAGAGAACGGAACGCCTCCATAACCTGCTCCTGATAAACAAGGCAGCCGTAGGTTACATCCAAAATCGGTTTAAGAGCAGGCGTGGGATAAGTTACAAGCGAGGGATTGTGCCTGTTTTTGGTATAAGTCGGTATGCTCTTTGCAGGACCCGGTCTGTAAAGCGAAATAGACGCAATAATATCCTCAAGGCTCTCGGGCTGCAGCCCTATGAGCATTTGGCGCATACCTGCGGACTCAAATTGAAACACACCGTCGGTTTTACCCTCGGAGAAAAGCTTATAAACCGCCTTATCGTCAAGCGGTATATCATCCGCTTTAAAATCGGGAGTATGCCGTCTTATCATCTTTTCGGCGTCGCTTATAACAGTCAAGGTGCGAAGTCCCAAAAAGTCCATTTTGAGAAGTCCGAGCCTTTCGAGCGCCGTCATAGTATATTGAGTTACCACGGCATCGTCGTTTTTAGAAAGCGGAACATAAGAGTCAACCGTGTTATGAGTGATTACAACGCCCGCCGCATGAGTTGACGAATTGCGAGGCATACCCTCAATTTTAAGTGCAGTATCAACCAAGCGTTTAACGGTATCGTCATTATCGTAAGCGAGCTTTAAATCCTTGCTTATAACAAGCGCCTTAGCGAGGGTCATTCCTATACTTCTGGGGATGAGCTTTGCGATTTTATCGACCTGAGCATAGGGTATTCCCATAACTCTGCCGACATCGCGCACAGCTCCCCTTGCAGCCATTGTGCCGAAAGTGACAATCTGCGCCACATGCTCCACGCCGTATTTTCTTATAACATAGTCTATAACTTCCTGCCTTCTGACATAGCAGAAATCGACATCGAAGTCGGGCATACTTACTCTTTCGGGATTTAAAAAACGCTCGAAAATCAAGCCGTATTTCATCGGGTCAAGTTGAGTTATACCTATGCAGTAAGCGCATATACTGCCTGCGCCCGAGCCTCTGCCGGGACCTACGGCAATGCCTGCATTTCTCGCAAAAGTGACATAGTCCCAAACTATAAGATAATAATCGACATAGCCCATTTTCTCTATAACGGAAATTTCATATTCCATACGCTTAATATGGCTTTCGGAAGGATTGGCACCGTAACGCTCAATTAATCCTTTTTTGCATATTGAGCGGAAGTATTCGGAATGAGTCATACCCTCGGGCACCTCAAAGTGCGGCAGCTTTGTATTGCCGAATTCAAACTCAAAATCGCATTTTTCGGCTATAAGATTAGTGTTTTCTATCGCACTCTTGGGAAAAACAGAACGCATTTCGGTTTCGCTTTTTAAATAGAATTCGTCCGTTTCAAAGCCTATGCCCGTTTTTTCGCCCAAAGTGTGGTTGGTTTGAATACAAAGGAGCACATTTTGAACAAAGGAGTCCTCTTTATTAACATAATGCACATCGTTGGTAGCAACGAGAGGTATGCCCGTTTCCTCCGACAGACGCACAATTAAGGGAAATATTTTTCTCTGCTCTTCGAGCGAATGATTTTGAAGTTCAAGGTAATAATTGCCTTTGCCGAAGGTTTTTTCATACCAAAGCGCCGTTTGTTTTGCGCCCTCATAGTCGCCCGCGCAGAGCTGTCTTGCAATTTCACCGGCAAGGCAGGCAGATAGCGCAATCAAGCCTTCGGAATGCTCTTCAAGCAACTCTTTATCGGCTCTCGGCTTGGTATAAAAGCCCTCTGTCCACGCCTGAGATACAATTTTAATTAAATTTTCATATCCTGTTTCGTTTTTAGCAAGCAAAACAAGGTGATGGCGTTCATCGTCAATATTCTTGACTTTATCGAAGCGGGAGCGTTTTGCGACATAAATCTCGCAGCCGATAATCGGCTTAACGCCGTGCTTCTTACAGGCATTAAAAAAGTCCACCGCACCGTACATTACGCCGTGGTCGGTTATTGCAAGAGAGGTTTGTCCGAGTTCTTTTGCGCGCAAAACCAACTCCTCGATGCGACAGGCGCCGTCGAGAAGCGAATACTCGGTATGCACATGCAAATGAGTGAACATCAGATTTCCTCCGCTAATTTTTCAATTCTTTTCAGACGATGATTTACACCCGAGCGGGATATGGGCTCGGATAAATTCTCGGTGATTTCCGCCAGTGACATATCGGGATTTTCAAGGCGGATAAGCGCAATTTCACGCAGGTTTTCGGGTATATTTTCAACGCCGATATTTTTGATTATATATTCTACAGCCTGCGACTGCTTAAGCCCCGTTTTAATGGTCTTATCAAGGTTTGCCGAATCGCAGTTTGAAAGGCGGTTTGCCCTGTTGCGAATATCCTTTTCGACTTTTATATCCATCAGCGAAAAGGCAGAGCGTTGGGCGCCCATAAATAAAAGCAAATCCTCTATCTTCTCGCTACCCTTAAAATAGATAACAAGCTCATACTTGCGCTGAATTTTCTTAGGATTCAACGGTTCCTCAAGCTCAATATCGCTGATTATTTTCAAGAGGTCATCACAAAGCTTTTTATAGGCTATACAAAATTCCAAATGGTAGTCCTTTTTCGGGTCGGCAGCTGTGCCGCAGGCTAAAAACGCGCCTGCAAGAAAGTGGGGATAGCAGCTTTCGGTATCAATATTGGTTCTGTTGACTCTGTTTGAAAGCTCGTTGCCGGTTAAAGAAAACACATTCAGTATTTTTCTTCTGTCGCTTTCGCTTTTTATTTCACAGCGACACATTCCGCCCTTGGTCTTTGAAAAAACCGGCTTGACATCGGCAAGCTGCTTTGCACACTTCATATATGCTTTTGCAACCTGCTCGTTTTCGGTTTTTATATACATAGAGTTTATACCGAAAGCCGAGGAAAAAAGAAAAAGGGCATAAGAAAAGGCGAGAAAATCCGCCCTGTCTTCCCGTTCTGTTTCCAATAATTCGCTTTTTATTCGGTTTGAAAAAGATTTAATCATTTTTTCTCCAAATCTCTATGTGAAATTATGGGTGCATAACCCTCTTTTTTTAAGTATTCCCCTAATTTCTCCGCAAATGTAACGGAACGGTGATGACCGCCCGAGCAACCGAAAGCGATAACGAGCTGTCCCTTTCCCTCAGCCTCGTAAAGCGGGATAAGATATTCTACCAAATCTTCAAACTTACTAAGCAGGATTACGGAGTTTTCGGAGTCCATTACATAATCCTGAACCGCCTTGTCCTGCCCGGTTCTTGCCCTGAGCTCATCAACATAATACGGATTGGGCAGGCAACGCACATCAAACATCAAATCAGCCTCTGTGGGAGTGCCGAATTTATAGCCGAAGGACATACAGTATATTCTCATGCCCTCCTTTTCGTCTTTGAGGAAATTAACAATTATTTCCTTTAATTTCGGCGCTGTTAAAAAGGTTGTATCTATAACAAAATCAGCCTTATCCTTAACGGAAAAAAGCAATTCCTTTTCACGCATTATAGCGTTCATTATTCTTTTATCCTGCTCCTCCATAAGCGGATGACGACGGCGAGAAAGTTTATATCTTTTTAAAATTTCATTTTCATCGCAATCAAGGAAAATGATTTTATATTCAACCTCTTTTTGCCTGAGGTATGTAACCGTATCGTCCAAATCGCTGAACAAATCGACAGCGCGAATATCGGTGGCAATAGCGACCTTTTCGTGATTCGCATCCTAAAAAAAAAAAAAAAAAGTAGGAATAAGCTTTAAAGGCATATTGTCAACGCAATAATAATTTAAGTCTTCCAAAATATCCATTGCGACGGATTTACCCGCGCCGGACATACCGCTGATAAATAAAAGTTCCATATTAGCCTTACACCTGTGTTTCCCGTTAATTAATTATTTTTATTTCGCGTTCCAAATCAACGCCGAATTTCTCTTTAACCGCATTTTTTACTTCTGCGCAAAGACCGAGCACATCCGCACAGGTTGCACCGCCTTTGTTTATTACAAAGCCCGCGTGCTTTTCGCTCACCTGCGCGCCGCCGACGCTCCTGCCCCTCAAGCCGCAATCATCAATCAGCTTTGCGGCAAAATATCCCTCGGGGCGCTTGAAGGTACTGCCCGCCGACGGATAATCAAGCGGTTGCTTATCCCTACGGCGGGAAATAAGCTCCTCCATCTTAGCCTTTATTTCTTCGGCGCTGCCCTTTTTAAGCTTTAAATAAAGCCCCGTAATAATATAGCCGTTATCGCAAAAAGCCGAATGACGGTAGGACAAATCCAAATCGCCGCCCTCCAAGGAAGTTTGATTTAATTCTTTATCTATGCAAGCGCACTTATACAGTACATCCTTCATCTCTCCGCCATAGGCTCCCGCATTCATAAATGCGGCGCCGCCTGCGGAGCCGGGTATACCGTAAGCAAATTCAAGTCCCGAAAGGGAATTATTGAGCGCAAATTTGCAAACACGCATTAAATTTGCACCCGCCTGAACAAACAACTCCGTTTCGGAAATCAGTTCGATTTTTCCAAATCTTTCGCCCAAGCGAATAACCACGCCGTCAATACCCTCATCGGGAACAAGCAAATTTGAGCCGTTACCGATAAGCACATAATGAAGCGAAAGCTCATCGCACTTCTTTAAGATTTTAATGAGCTGCTCTTCGCTCTCGGGTTCAACGAAAACCCTTGCGTTTCCGCCGAGCTTGAAAGTTATATGTTTTTTCATCGGCTCATCCTTGAGCACATTGCAGCCCAAGGACAGCGCATAATCATAAAAGTTATTGTAATCAGTCATTTTTATAAAGTAAAGCTGCTCCTATTATTCCCGCATCGTTGCCGAGCTCGGCAAGGCGGATTAGTGTTTGCCTTTCGGCAGGATTGTCTCTTGTGTAACTCTCGTTAATAATATACTTCTTTACAGGCTCCAAGAGCGCTTCGCCCTCATGGCTTACGCCGCCGCCTATACACATTACCTGCGGCTGCAGGGTATTTATAAGATTTGCCATACCGATAGCGATATAGCGGGCATATTGTTCAGTAACTTTCGCGCAGCCTTCCGAGCCGTTTCTCGCCGCAACATATGCAACCTTGGCGTTTATTTCACCCTCGTCCTCAATAGCCTTTTTAAGAATCGGGTCGCCTGTTTCTTTCAAGTAGCGTTCGGTAAGCATTATAAGTCCCGTTGCCGAAGCGTAGCGCTCCCAGCAGCCCTTTCTGCCGCAGTTGCACTGCTCGCCGTCAACCTCAATTACTATATGACCTACCTCGCCTGCCGCGCCGTTAAAGCCCGTAAGCAGTTTATTGTTAATAATTATGCCGCCGCCGACGCCCGTGCCGAGCGTGATAGCAACAAAATCGCTATACCCTTCGCCCGCACCTGCCAAAAACTCGCCGAATGCGGCGCAGTTAGCGTCATTTCCGACATACACTTTTTTGCCGAAACGCTCTTCGAGCATTTTGGCCGCTTCAACATTATGGAAGAAAAGATTTGCGGAATAGGTGATAATTCCGTTTTTATCGTCAACAGCGCCGGGGGTGCCCAAACCCACATAGCTGATATCGTCAAGCGTAATACCCGCTTCGGCGCAAGCGTCCTCTGCCGCAAGCACCATATCGTCAAATATTTCCTCAGCCGAGCGAGGCATATTTGTTTTCCTTTTGCCTTTACCGACTATTTTTTTACTGTCATCGACAACGCCGACAACAATATTCGTGCCGCCTAAATCAATACCTAAATTATACATCGCCAAGCGCCTCCTTCTCAAGCCTTTCCATAAGCTCCTCAGCCGCATTATAGCCGAGTTTCTTTTGCCTGTTGTTTCTCGCCGCGACCTCAATAATCATAGCCACATTTCTGCCGGGCTTTACAGGCACTATGAGGTAAGGTATTTCAACGCCGAGAAAATCAATTTTATTTTCATCAAGCCCTATTACATTATATGCTTTATCGGGATCCCAATTTTCAAGCTTTATTGCCATATGTATTTTTTGGCGCGCTTTGACCGCTCCAACGCCGAAAAGAGTTCGAGCGTCTACTATGCCGATGCCTCTTACTTCGATGAAGTGGCGTATATTTACGGGACTCATACCGGAAATGGTTTTAGCGTTAATTCTACGGATTTCAACAACATCATCCGCAATCAGACGATGACCTCTTGTTAAAAGCTCAAGCGCGGTTTCGCTCTTACCAACACCGCTGTCGCCTATAATTAACACGCCTTCGCCGAAAACCTCAACGAGCTCACCGTGCTGAACAAGCAAGGGAGCCAGCTGTTCAGAAAGAAAGTAAGACGCCGAGGAAATCGCAAGCGAGGTTGTATCGTTTGTTCTTAAAATCGCAACCTCATATTTTTCGGCAAGCTCAATTAAATCCTTAAACGGCTCTTGGCTTCTTGTTATAACAACTGCGGGCGGGTGCTCCTTTAAGAGCGTTTCAATCGCCTTTCTTCTGCCCTCGTCACCCATAGAGTCGATATAACCTCTCTCCATATGACCGATGAATTGAATTCTCTTGTTGTCAAAGAAATCGGTATATCCCGAGAACATAAGACTCGGTCTGTTAACATTCGCGGAAACAATTTTAATATCTCTCGCGGCGCACGGAAGGTATATTACTTCGTAATGCTCTTTTCTGATTAAGACATCTAAGGTTATAAATTTTTGTTCTTCCATAGCTTTCACCTTTAAAAATTATTATCTCTTATATTATAAAGAATTTTAACACTCATTTCAACTAAAATTCTTAGATATATAAAACAAAAAATCGTAAAGCACAAATACTTTACGATTTATCATTTCGTTTTCCCTTAAATATTTAAGGGATTATTTCATATTTGTAAAGTAATATCGCTTTACAAATTAATCTTTAATGTCAACGCCGTATTCTTCCTTAACAAACTTTTCAAGCGCTTCAAAACTTCTTTCAACCTTTTCGGTATCAATGCAATAAGCCATTCTGAAATATCCCTTAACTCCGAAAGAATCTGAGGGCACAAGAATGAGATTATAATTCTTCGCTTTATCACAAAAAGCATTGGCATCCTCTTCAAGCGCCTTCGGAAAAATATAAAAAGTACCTCCCGGTCGTATTACTTCAAAACCGAGCTTTACGAGCTCATCGTAAATAAGGTTCATATTCTTTTCATAAACGCTCAAATCGGAGGTTTCATAAAGACACTCCGCAACCGCCTGCTGAACCGAGGAAGCGGGGCAGTTGTGCCCTATTCCCCTGCTTATCTGACCGCAGATAACGGCGATAATATCCGCATCAGTAGCCTTGGGATTTACCGCTATATAGCCTATTCTTTCACCGGGGAGCGAAAGAGATTTTGAAAAAGAATAGCAGGTAAGCGTATTATCATAATAATTTGCAATATAGGGGATTTTCTTACCGTCAAAAGCTATCTCGCGGTAAGGCTCATCACTTATAATGAAAATATCGTGCTTATATTCTTCTTGCTTTTGCCTCAGATAATCGCACAGCTTTATTATTGTCTGCTCCGAATAAGCAATTCCCGACGGATTGTTCGGCGTATTAATAAGAACAGCCTGAACATTTGGACTAATCATTTTATCAAGCTCCGAAAAATTGATTTCAAAATTTTCGGTGTTTGCCGGAACAACCTTTAATCTTGCGCCCGTTCGGTTAATATACTGCTGATATTCGGGAAAATACGGCGCAAAGGTTATAACATCGTCGCCCGGCTTTGTCACGCAGCGCGCGGCATGAGCAATAGCTCCCGCAGCTCCGCTTGTCATAAATATATGCTCTGTTTTATAGGCGGTGCCAAAACGTTTATTAAGACTTACGGCAACCTTTTCTCTCACTGCGGTATTGCCTAAAGACGGGCTGTATCCGTGCAGCGACATAGAGTCGAGACTACTGTGCAATTCTATTATTTTTTCATTATATTTATCAATTACCGGAACGGACGGATTGCCCAAGGAATAATCAAAAACATTTTCATAACCTATTTTCTGTCCGAGAGCTGTTGCGAACTCCGATAATTCGCGGATTTTTGATTTACCGCTTAACATGGATTTAAAATCTTGATTAATCATTAACCTACCTCCCTAAAAGCCTGTGAACAGGGCGCAATAGCTTCGCTCTCAATCTCTTTGCAGGTGAAAGCCAGCTCATGGTATACCAATGAATGGAATAAGTATTTGCGGTGATTTCCAACACATCGGTCACCGAGTTATAAGGGTTGAAATAATCGCTCGGATAAATGTGAATATTTGTCTGCAACAGTTGCTCTTTTCCGTTTTTATCGAGTCCGAATTCTTCAAGTGCCTGAGTGTTTACTATCGGGCAACCGAGCATATTTCTGCTGCCGTCCTCATTAAAAAACGAGGCTTTTTCATAAATATCCATCATAGCTTTAAGACAAGGGTGCTCCACTTCGGAAGCCGCCATTTGTCCCGTATTTACAAACTCATCATTTTCAAAGCCGAAAAACGCACTCGAATTTAAAAGTCCGCTTAAATTTTTTATTACCTCGACATCCGTATCCATATAAACGCCGCCCTGCTTATAAAGCACGGCGAGGCGAACATAATCGGATACATAAGCAAAGTTTTTATTATCGTAAGCCGTTTTAACAAACTCGGGAACAGTGCTTAAATCAAAGTTATTTTCATTCCATTCCAAAATCTCAAAATCAGGGCAAAACTTTTTCCAAGACGCAATACATAACTTCTCTTTTTTTCCCTTTTCCTTATTACCGAACCAGCAATAATGAATTTTTTTAGGTATCATACGCCCTCCAAAAACAAATATCAGTATTATTCTACACTAAGCGGCGTAACCTGTCAACTATGCAAAGCTGCTGCCGCACGGCAATTTATTTGCATGCAATGTGACAAACTTTATAATTTGTATAAAAAAATAATAAATATTTTTTAAATTTTTTTAGAAAAGTATAGCAAAAAAAGGTAATATATGATATATTAAATATGAATAAAGATTTGAAGGAGGTTGAGAAATATGGCAGATAATCTTGCTCTTGAATATGCTAAAACTCCGGAAGAAGTGGAGGTTGACTCAAAAGTAGTTCAAGCCTTTCTTGACAAATGTACCCAACTGGGAAAAGAATTGCACTCGCTTATGGTGCTGCGCCACGGCAAAGTTGCCTGTGAAATTTACAGAGAACCGTTTAACAAAAACAGCGTTCACATGATGTACTCGTTCTCAAAGAGCGTTACTTCTGTTGCTACAGGCTTTGCGATTGACGAAGGATTTTTTACTCTTGAAACAAAGTTTCTTGATATCTTCCCCGAATTTAGAAACATGAAAAAGCCCGACGCTTATCTTGAAGAATTATGCGTTCGCGACCTTTTAACAATGAGAGGCGGTAAAGGCGTCAGCGTTCTTTCAAACAAATCAAAAGACTCCTGGCTTAAAAACTTTGTTAACTCGGATTGGTACGCAGAGCCCGGCACACAGTTTTTATACATTAATGAATGTATGTATGTTTTGTGCTGTATGATAGTTAAAACCACGGGAATGAGCGTTACCGAATTCCTTACCCCGAGACTTTGGGAACCGCTCGGAATTGATGTTCCTTTCTGGGAAACCGACCCGAGAGGAATTGAAGTAGGCGGTTGGGGACTTATGCTCAAAACCGAGGACGCTGCAAAATTCACCCTTTGTATGCAGCAAATGGGTAAATATGCAGGCAAGCAGGTTATCCCCGAATGGTGGGTTAAAGAAGCTTCCAAAAAGCAGACTGAAACTGCTGATTCCACCGATAAGCCCGACTCAAGAGTCGGTTACGGTTACTGCTTCTGGAGATGCGCAGGTTACGAAAACGCTTACCGCGCGGATGGTATGTATTCTCAATACGGCATCGTTTTTGAGGACCTTGACGCTTGCGTTATTACTACTGCAGGCGAAATAAACACTCAGGATATGAAAACTCTTATTTGGGAATACTTCCCCAAAGCGTTCCGGAGTGAAAAGTACGACGAAAAAGAAAGCGTTGAGCTTTACATAGAACCATATGAGAAGCTTCCCGTTTTAGAAAGAAGCGAGCTTGAAAAGAAAATCGAGTGCCAGAGAATTCGTTTCTCAAAGCCGATTGTGCTCAATATCGCAGGCTTCCCCGTAAGCGCTGTTACAATGCCGGCTCTTTATATGGAAAAGGACAGAGCAGGCAATATCAGCAATGTTTCGTTTAAGTTCTATGAAAACGACGGCGTTATGCTTTGGACCGAAGGAAACGAAGTAAACTCCGTTAAGTTCGGTCTTGACGGCGAATACAGATGGGACTACATGAAGATAGGCGGAGTTAAATACGAAACCTGCTCGATGGCTTGCTGGCGCAACGAGCATGTGCTCGAGCTTCAAATCAGAGCTCTTGCAACAGTAAGCGCCCGCGTTCTCACCTTCACCTTTGACGATAAGAACAGAGTACAACTTAAACCTTCCTCGAATCCGCCCAGCTCCGATATGGTTAATCAGCTCACAGGAAATATTCAGGATGTTGTTGCAAACGAAACTCTCAGAAAAGCTTTGATGAAATTCCTTCCGAAGATTATGGAAATTGTTGACTCAAAGCATTACGGTATAGTTACCTGATGAAACAAAAAATTCGAATTAGTAAAATGATTATAAAGGGAGGTATTTATTATGAAAAGAATTGTTAGTTTATTTCTTTGCGTATGCCTCCTTTTTGGCGTTTTTTCGGTAGCATTTTCAACCAACGCCGCTACAATTTACAAAGTAAGCGTTAACGGATATTTTGAACAGACCAATGCCAGAAAAATGCTTACATATGTAAACAATTTCAGGACGGATAAAAATAAAGCGTGGGCATGGAATGCTACAAATACCGCCAAAGAGTATTATACATTAAATAAACTTACTTACGATTATGACCTTGAAAAAATTGCGATGCAAAGAGCAACAGAGCTTGCGGTATACTACGGTCACACCAGACCTAACGGCAAAGAATGGTATACCTCTCACACGCAGTATAATAACACAAACGGCTATTATATAGGCGAAAATATTGCTGCAGGTCAGGATACTATTGACCATGTTTTTGATATGTGGCTTGAAACAAACGAGCCATATGCAGGACAATCGCACAGAAGAAATATGCTCGGTGGCATTGAGCATAAGTATACTTCTATGGCTGTGGCATGCTTCTGTTACTTTGATGTTTATTACTGGTGCATGCTTTTCAGAAGTGTAAACATCAATCCGACACCAACTTCAATAGGCACTCAGCCCGCAGATTATTCGGTTGATTTGTCCTCGGATTACATAAGCAAAGTTGCACTCGCCGATAATTTTAATAACTATGTTTTGAATGTCGGCGACACACAAAACTTTTCTTTGATAGATGGTACGCTTATTACTACAAATCCCATAGTATTTGAAGATGTGGCTAAACAACATCCTTACCCGATGCCAGTTAAATATGTGCCATCGCTTACAACCTCGAATTCCAATGTTATAACGATTTCAGGCACAACGCTAACGGCTATAAATGCGGGAACGGCGCGAATAACGGCGACGGTTATGGGAAAAAGTATCAGCGTTAATGCAACGGTACTCAAAACCAATCTCGTCAACGCCAAAATAACGCTAAGAGATGATACTTTTATTTATACCGAAGGGCAGACAATTGTACCGAGCATTGAAACGGTAACTATCGGCTCAAAAACAGTTCCTGCTTCCTCCTATGATTATTCTTACACTCTGCCGGAAAAGACTGGTACGGGCGTTTTAACAATCACGGGTAAAGGGAATTATGAAGGCTCGGCTTATGCAACTTTCGAAATCATAGAGAAAAGCGACTGTACGCATAAAAAGCTCATAACCTTGCCTGCAGTTCAGGCGACCTGTATTGATAGAGGTCTTACAGAAGGTAAAAGGTGCGCTGTTTGCAATGCTATTGTTCAAGAGCAAACTGTTGTTCCCCTTCAAGCGCACAAAATTGTTAACGATAAAGCCGTACCGTCCACCTGTGTAGAAACAGGACTCAGTGAAGGTTCGCACTGCTCTGTTTGCGGTAAAGTTGTTGAAGAACAGCAAATTGTGCCAGTAAACCCGAATAATCATAAAAGCATTGAGACTATTCCTTCAACTGCTCCTACCTGTCAAACACCCGGCTTGACAGAATACAGATACTGTGCGGCTTGCGGAGAAGTAATTAATCGCCAGATAACAATTCCAAGGCTTTCTCACACTGTAGTAAGCATTTCAAGGGTTGAGCCTACCTGCACTACCGACGGACATACGCAAGGCTCGCACTGCTCAAAATGCGGCGAAGTATTTACAGCTACACAACCGCTTGCTAAACTCGGGCACAATTACACTGTTAGCCAACATGCAAAAGCTACTCTTACCAAAAACGGCTACAAAAGAATAGCGTGCAGCCGTTGCGGCGCTGTTGACCCGGATAATAACACAATTTACTATTATCCCAAAACATTTACTCTTTCAAAAACAAACTTTATTTATACAGGCAAAGTTCAAACGCCGAAACTTGTTATTAAGAGTGCAAACAAAACTCTTAAAAACGGAGTTGACTATACTCTCTCCTATTCAAGCGGGCGAAAACTTGTAGGCAGATACGCTATAAAGGTTACATTTAAAGGCAATTACAGCGGTACTAAAACCGTGGTTTATAACATTATTCCGAAATCGACTGCAATCACATCTATTGCAGGTACTAAAAAAGGATTTACCGCAAGGTGGAGAAAGCAGGCTGTTCAGACAAACGGCTACCAGGTTCAGTATTCGCTGTATGCTAACTTCAAAACCGGCACTACTCTGACCGCTAAAAGCGTTAATTCATTAATTGTTAAAGTTGGAAAACTTACAGGCGGCAAGAGATATTATGTGAGAGTACGGACTTACAGAACGGTTAAATATGCCGGTAAGAATATTAACATTTTCTCGACATGGTCGCCTATCAAGTCCGTTACAGCAAAAAAATAATATAAGGAGCATATAAATTATGGATTTTTCTTCAATTCTTTCTCAAAAGAGAATAGCAGTTCCGACACCCGAAAGTGTTGTTGACGAAAACGGCAAGGTACAATTCGGCACATTTGAAAGCGAATTCAAAAATATGAACTTCCTTGATGCAGACCGCCCTACCCTGCTTCCGAATTCATTTAATAAAAAGAAACTCACCCTTTGGGAAGCTGTTGAGGTTAATTTTGACGATGTTACAATTTTAACCGCTGTTTGCGATATGGGCGTTTTCGGCACTGCGCTGACTATTTTCTATGACAAATCTACGGGCAAGGTTACTTCTTGGGGACCGATACTTAAAAAAGGTCAGTACAAAATTTCCGATAATCTTTTGGACGGTGACGAAACTTACTCCACAAACCCGCTTTGCAGCGTTAAATTTGTAAACAATTTCCAAGACGGCAAGGCTGAGGTTTGCGGTCAGGCAAAGAGCAAGGACGGCATTATCTCATATAATGTTAAACTCACAAGGGTTTCAAAGCCGAGCGTTGTTGTTATCCCCTTTGCGGACAACAGACCGCTTTACAGCCAAAAGGATTTATTCAAAGTTGAGGGCTTTGTTGAGTGCGGCGGAAAGAGATATGAAGCAAGCTCCAACACTGCCGCTGTTATCGACGACCACAGAGGTTATTATCCCTATAAATCTCACTATGACTGGGTTTCAACTATGGGTACTGCCGAGATTGACGGCAAAAAGCAGTATTTCGGTTTCAACCTGACAAGAAATCAGTCCATTAATCAGGACGATTACAACGAAAACCTTATCTGGTTTGAAAACGAATCCACCCTGCTCCCGCCCGTTAAGTTCGAGCACATCAACGGCGACCCGTTCAAGTGGTACATTCACGATGATTACGGTATGGTCAAGGTGTATTTCGATATTACCGACGAACACTTAATGCGCGTTCCCGCAGGACTTATCGACATTAACTACCATGTTGATTTCGGCTCGCTTCGAGGCTTTGTATGCAAGCCCGACGGCACAAAAATCACCCTCGACGGTATGACAGGCATAGGCGAAGATAAGTCGTTGAGATTTTAGTAATTGGCAAGCAATTACAGTTATATTTTTCGCGTTGCGAAAAGTTATATTGCTTCACAGTGTTAGCCGAGCAATCTATGATTGCGAACGCCAAGGTTCTGCCGATAGGCAGGTTCTTTAGCCGAGAGGCAAAGCCTCGAACGCCAAGGTTCTGCCGATAGGCAGGTTCTT
>CADBNM010000121.1 GCA_902796055.1 Oscillospiraceae bacterium | reverse complement strand
TGCTTCGGCTGGATAGACAGCACCGCGCGCACTCTTGATGAATTTCACCACATCAGGCATTTTACTCCGCGTCGCAAGGGCAGCCCTTATTCGCAACCCAATATCGAACGGCTTATTTGGCTTAACGAGCGAAATCTTCTGCACCCGAAAATAAAAAGCGAGGTAGCAAACTTAATTGAAACCCCTTTTGTTTTTCCGCAGGATATTACGGACAGACTAAAGTCGGACAAAGTAGTGTGGGAGAATTATAAAGCCTTTTCCGAGCCGTACAAAAGAATTCGCATAGCCTATATCGACGCTGCGAGAAAGCGTCCCGAGGAATTTGAAAAACGCCTTGAAAACTTCATAAATAAAACAAGGCAAAACAAATTAATCGTCGGCTACGGCGGCATAGAAAAATATTATTATTAACACTATTTAGACTGCACCGGAAACCCGATGCGGTCTTTTTTGTACTATTTTTAGTACATGTTTCCGCTTTGGATTGAAAAAGTCTGTTCTGCGTGATAATATAAATACAATAGCGAAAGAGTATTAAAAGAGGTATAAAAAATGAAAAATCAATATGTTGGAGATGTTGGAGATTACGGCAAATACGGTCTGCTCTATTTTTTGGCGGAACACGGAATAAAAACAGGTGTAAACTGGTATTTAACAATAAACGATTGTTCGGATGACGGCAAGTTTACGGATTATTCCAAAGATATTGACTATAATAAGCCGCTTTATGAGGCTCTTGCAAAAATAAATAAAAAAGACAAAGATAAAAAAGTTGAGGATGTCGAAAACGCAAATATAATACCGGGTGCTGTTTTCTTTCATGAAGAACTACAGACTACAAATCTGCAAGAACGCACCGAATGGTTTCAACGCTCGATGGACACTTTGTTAAAGAAAGATGTAAATCTTATTTTTGCGGATCCGGATAACGGCACTCTGCGAGAAGACCGAAAGCCGACTTTCAAAAACGGCATTAAATACGCCACTTTAGAAGAACTTCGTCGGTATTATGATGAAGGCAAAAATGTTGTTTATTACTGTCATAAAGGGCGCAGAAAGCCCGAAAAGTGGCAAGAAAAAATGAAAGAGTTTAATGATGACGGGCATGATGCAAAAATCATTGTTTTAACCTTTCACCGCGGCACTCAACGCTCTTTTATATTTGCAATACACCCGACTGAGTTTAACGATTATGATGACCAGCTTAAGGCGTTTCTTAAAACGAAATGGGGAACACATAAGAGCCAAAAAAATAAGAATTTTCCTTTCACTTTAGAGGAATTAAAATAACGGAGAAAACATTATGACTGTCAGCGAAGCGCACGGCATAGCCCGTGAATATTACAATATAAGCGTTCCCACCGAGGAAGATGACTTTAGGTTTACCGAGGCTCTCTCTTTCCTGCTCGAAGAAACCAAAGACCCGCGATGTATGATGGAACTCGGCGGTTGGTATTACGGACGGCGCAATTTCGATTTGGCTCTCAAATACTATGAAATGGCGGCGGAATATGAATATCCCGACTCTTACAACTGCCTCGGCTACATCTGGTATTACGGCAGAACAGGCGAAAAGAACTTTGAGAAGGCTTTTAAGTACTATTCGCTCGCGGCTGAAACCGGCGACAGAGAAGCCGCTTATAAAGTTGCGGAATTTTTCCTTGTGCATTATATTATCCACGGAATTATGCACCTTTCCAAACACCTCGGCAGACCCGAAATGGTAAAAAAGGGTAATCGGATTTTCAAAGTCATTTATACCGCTTTGGCTTTTGAAATTATTGTGCTCAGTATCGAAATAATTTTCGGCAAAGAACTCGGAGAAGAAATCTCGGCACCTTTCGGCATTGTGGCAAATGTGCTCAAAATGGTCGAAAACATCCTGCTCTTAATTTACATCAGAAAAGGCAATAAAATCCTAAAAAGCAGTAACGAGGAAGGATAAATATAAGTACAACGGGTAGGCTGATGCTTACCCGTCAATTTATGTCTGCCTGCAGTACATTTAATACAAATGTGCTGTAGGTTTATTTTTGTGTGCTTTGTTTTTCGGCGGGTAAAAGAAAAATCGAGCGACATCGCTGCCGCCCGATAAGTTGATCTGTTTTTTCGTCTTTATTGCCTTTGCGCCGGACCATGTGGAGTAGTATATCATAGCATTTTTCCCTTGCAAGTGTTTTGAAAATCCGCAGTCAAACCGCCGATTTTTGCCCGATTTTCCAATGGGTGGCTCAATTTTCCCATTAGTGGCTGTTTTTTCCAATGGGTGCGAGGGGAATGAAATCTTTTGCGGTGCAAAAGATGAAATCATAATAAATTATGATGAAATCGGGCGTTGCCCGATGAAATCAAATCCACCATCCGCCTCAGCGGATTTCATCACGAAGTGATTTCATCTGAGTTTTACGAAGATTTCACCCACCGTCAGGTGGATTTAATTGAAAAATCCGTTCCTTGCGGAACGGATTTTTCTGGTCGGAGTGA
>CADBNM010000120.1 GCA_902796055.1 Oscillospiraceae bacterium | reverse complement strand
GGTGCGGGTAACAGGACTTGAACCTGCACATCGGAGATACCAGATCCTAAATCTGGCGCGTCTGCCAATTCCGCCATACCCGCTTATTAACTATTCTTTCCCCTGGGTTGCAGTAAAGTATTTATCACCGTCGGTGCCGATAACTACTGTTCCCTGATAATCGGTTCTAAAGTATTTTATATCGTATTTATTCATAATTGTCAAGACTTCGTTATGCGGATGCCCATACTCATTGTCAACACCGCACGAAAAAACAGAAATGCTAGGCTGAACATATTTAACGAAATCCTCAGAAGTTGATTTACTGCTGCCGTGATGTCCCGCTTTTAGCACATCCGCTTTTAAATCGTATTTTGCACTAATAAATTCTTTTTCAATTGTTTTGCCTGCATCGCCCATAAACAGAAAAGATGAATCCTTATATGTCACTTTTGCAACAACGGAATAATCGTTTTTATTGTCTCTTTGCTGTTCAGTAATAAATGTGGTGAGCTTCATATCATCAAAATCATATTCTTTTTGATTAACAGCATATTCGGTATTAATTTTATTAACCTTAAGAATACTGATTAAATTAGCCTCGGTTTTAGTTTTTTTGATGTTTGACGGAAGTTGAGGCATTATATACCTGTCACAATGAATATGCTCTAAAACATATTGCATACCGCCGATGTGATCAGCATCAGGATGAGTTGCAATAACTAAATCCAGTTTTTCTATATCCATGCCGTTAAGATAAGAAACAACAGTGTCGCCGTAATCACTTTTACCGGCATCAATGAGGATGTTATAGTCTTTAAATCTTATAAGAGTGCTGTCTCCCTGCTCAACATCAATATAATGAACAGATAAATCCTTAGATGCAGCTTCGCTCGACTGAACCGACGAATACTGCGGAGTGCCTGCATCAGTTGATTTAATTAGTTTTTTCCAGCTGTTTTTACCAAAAATACTAAAGAGCACAATTAGTACAACAACTATAGCAAATATGATATTTTTGCTATTCTTGTTTTGTTTTTCTATTTTACCCATAATATCCTACTTTGCAGTATTAAATGCTACTCACTTTCGACAGTTCCATCGTCAGATATTTTCATTTGGTCATCTTCGGTCATAGCATTTCTCTCAATCCACTGAGCTTTTGTTATGAGTATTTTTCTGCCCTTTGAGCCATTTGCTTCGCCGATTATGCCCATTTCTTCAAGCTCGTCGATTAATCTTGCGCCGCGAGCATATCCGACTCCAAGCTTTCTTTGCAGGAATGATGTTGAAGCATTATTGTTTTCAAGTATAACCTCAATAGCTTTGTCAATCAGCTCGTCCTTTCCCTCTCCCTGCGGTTCTAAATCAGCGTTTTTCTTGGTTTTATCCTTAGTTGCAAGCTCGCTGATTTGCTTATCTATTTCGGAACTGTATTCAGCGTCGCCCTGCTTCTTAATGAATTTTATTACACTTTCAATTTCATCGTCTCCGACATAGCAGCCTTGTATACGCATAGGTTTTGAAGCACCGACAGGATTGAAGAGCATATCGCCGTGACCGAGCAATTTTTCGGCTCCGTTCTGGTCAAGAATAATTCTGCTGTCAAGACCGTTTGAAACGCTCAGTGCAATACGGCTAGGAATATTTGCTTTGATAAGACCGGTAATTACATCGGCACGCGGGCTTTGAGTTGCAATAACGAGGTGCATTCCTGCAGCTCTTGCCATTTGAGCGAGGCGGCAAATGCTGTCCTCTACTTCACCCGGTGATACCATCATCAAATCTGCGAGCTCGTCAATAACAATTACCATTTGCGGCAGTACTTCCATATCGGTGTTCTTAGCAGCGATTTTATTGTAAGACTTTAAATCCCTAACCTTAAACTCTTCGAAAAGTCCGTATCTGTGAAGCATCTCTTTAACTGCCCACTGTAATGCGCCTGCAGCTTTATGAGGATCCTTTACAACAGGAATCGGCATGTGAGGTATACCGTTGTAAACGCTTAATTCAACGCCTTTAGGGTCAATCATAATAAATTTTACCTCATCAGGAGTTGCATTAAACAGTATACTGATAATCATAGAGTTAAGGCAAACCGATTTACCGGAGCCTGTAGTGCCGGCAATAAGCAGATGTGGCATTTTAGCGAGATTAGCATACTGCGGCTCGCCGGCAATATTTTCGCCAAGCGCAACGGTAAGCTTATTTTTCTTTGAAGCTTCAAATTTAGGCGACTCGAGAATTGGTCTGAGTCCAACAACATTTTTAGATCTGTTCGGGACCTCAATACCTATTGCCGCCTTGTTTGGAATTGGCGCAATTCTTATGTTGGTAGTGGCAAGACTAAGCGCTATATCTGCTGAGAGATTCGTTATCTTACTGATTCGAACGCCGACAGCAGGCTTAATATCATATCTTGTTACAGTCGGTCCTCTTGTAATATCAACGATTTCAGCGTCGACTCCAAAGTTTTCAAGGGTTTCAATAAGTGTCTGAGCGTTCTCCTCAAGCTCATACCTCGATTCCGAGCTTTTAGCTTTTTTCGTTGCTTTAAGAAGGTTAGTTGAAGGCAAAATATAATCCGCAAATTCGCCATCAGCCTTTTCAAGCTCTTCTTCGATTTCTTTTTCAGCCTTTGCCGCTTTTCTTTTAGAAGCGAGCTTTTCTTTTTTCTCCTGCTCTTTATCCTCTAATTCCTGCTCGGCGGCTAATTGTTCTTCCTCACGCTCTTTTTTAGTTTTGAAAATTTCATTAATCTTTGAATCGAAATCATCAACATCAATTTTTTCTTCGGTTTTTGGCTTAGCCGACTCTTTAAGCTTAACTTTTGTTTTAGTGCCCTTTCTCTTTGTTTTGCTGCCTGTCAAGACATCCGGCTCAGGGTCATAGATGTTGAGGTCGGGCTCTGGCTGATCATAGATATCCCCTGTGCTGACGGGAATATATTCCTCACGCCTTTCTTCCCTTCTTTGTTTAAACTCAACATAGTTTTCCGCAGTTTTTTCTTTAATCTTTTTTGCGGGAGTAAATAATTGACTTACAGTTGTGCCTGTTAAAATCATTAAAGTAGTCAAAGTGGCGATAACGGTTACGATTTTTGCACCTGTAGGACCTAAAATAATACCCAAGGGAAATCCGAACAGTGCGCCTAAAACGCCGCCGCCAAGCGGGTCGTAATAAAGATATTCATCGGAAATAATTGTGCCGTATTCTCTCAAAACACCGCCGCCAAAGCTCTTAAATAGATAAATTGCCGATGAAAGAAATACGACTAACAGCGCAACCAGAATGCATTTTGGAATAATAGATTTCGAAAACTTATCCTGTGATAAAACATATGCTAAAAAGATCAATAGAAGCGGAATGATAAAAGAGCAAAAGCCTACAAAGCCGTAAACAAAATTATGTACGGCAAACCAGCCTGACTCACCTTTAATTACAGCAATCAAAAAAGTAATAATGCCTGCAACAAGCAAGACAATCGCAACTATTTCATTTTTTTTCTTAATTTCAAGCTCAGCTTCTTTTTTAACATTATTTTTCGATTTTGAAGCCGTCTTTTTATTTTTACTTTGCGCCATCATAAACCTCTTTAATATATATTCTTTTATATTATAGCACTATATTAATTTAAACGCAATATCTTGTAGAAAAAAATAATCCGGACACAAAATATTATGCGAATTTGACAAACGCTCATTCTATAACTATAATATTAGCAGGAGATTGTTATGGAACTTATTTCAGAAGGTCAAATTTTAGATGTTATTCCCTATTCAACAGGTATTTTATTTGTTGAAATGGTGAACTTGGACTCGGGCGAAGCAAGACTTGCTTATCGCTCTTTTGACTTTGAAAAGGATTCCTTCTTGCCTGTCACGATGGGCGTATATTTGCTTAACAAATTCGGTCCTTCATATGAAGCAATTTCCGACCAACTGAATAACTGTGTGCTTTGCGATACGGCAGTTTTATCCGATTTACGAGTAATTGTAATTACTCCCGACGGTAACTGCGCTGTTTTTTCAAAGGACGGTTCGCTGTCTTGGAACGGGCAGTTTACCTATCACGATAATTATGTGCGTTCGCCCTTTAGCCATGATAATTATTTTTGGTGCACGGTTCCCGATGAAAATTCAATCGTGCAGTTTGATTCATCAACCTTAAAAACGCACATAAGAATAGGAAATGCCGACTCCGGCGCTTTCACTTCACCGGTAACGCTTTCGATATATGATGATACGGTTTATGTTTGCAATTCAAGCATTGGTAAAATAAAAACAGTTGAGTTGCCCACTTATTCGGTAAGCGATTATAAAACTTTTGAAGAACCGATTTACAGATACTATAAAGTCGGCGATAAAGAAGTTGCTTGGCTTAAATCAGGTATTTATTTACTGTAATAACCAAAAAATCAAGTCCACTCAGGCGAGTGGACTTTTTGTTATGCTTTAGCGGAGGATTAATAGGCTAATGCCCAAATTAAAAATACGATAAAGCGGATAAAGTGCTACTTTATCGTACCGCCTGCAAGAACGGTATCGCCGTCATAGAGAACAAGGGCTTGTCCACTTGCTGCTGCGGTTTGCTGCGGTTCATCGAACACTACTTTTATTTCATCCTCGCCTGTTCTATAAGCTGTTGCAGGCTGCTCTTTTTGATTATATCTAAGCCTTGCTTTTACTCTCAAAGGCTCTGTAATGTCCTCAATTGACACAAAATTAAGTTTATCTGCAAATACCTCTTTAACTGCCAAATCTTCTTTATAGCAGAGCACGACTTCGTTTCTTGCAACATCTTTTTTGCAGACATACATAGGTTTTGGAAGCGCAAGCCCCAAGCCACGCCTTTGACCGACGGTATATTTAATTATCCCCTTGTGCTCGCCTAAAATATTGCCCTGTAAATCAACAAAATTGCCGTGAGGATAATCCTTATTAGTATAGTTTTTAATAAAGGAAACATAGTCGCCATCCGGCACAAAGCAAATATCCTGGCTTTCGTGCTTGTTCGCATTAATAAAGCCGTTTTCTTCGGCTATTTTTCTCGTTTTGGTCTTATTTAACTCGCCAAGCGGAAACATAATGTGCGCAAGTTGTTTTTGAGCTAAACCGTACAGCACATATGATTGGTCTTTGCTTAAATCAAAGGCTTTTTTTAGTATGTAGCGCTTTTTATCGGCATCATATTCAATCCTTGCATAGTGACCGGTAACAATGTAATCAAAACCGAGCTCATTCATTTTATCAAACAGACGCTCAAATTTTAAGTGGTTGTTACATTCTATGCAAGGATTAGGCGTAGCGCCGCACTCATACGATAAAATAAATTTTTGTATTACTTCCCTATCGAAATCAGCAGTAAAATCAAAAACATAAAAAGGCATACCGAGAGCCGAGGCAACGCTTCTTGCGTCCTCGGCGTCATCAGCAGTGCAGCAGGCTTTCTCCGAATAAAAATCGGAGCCGTTATGAAGCTTCATAGTTGCACCGATGCACTCATATCCTTTTTGTTTTGTCAGCAAAGCGGCAACCGAAGAATCTACGCCGCCGCTCATCTCAATAACTGCTTTTTTCATTACAAACCTATTTTATTATAAAAATCCTTAATTGAATTAAAATCCCTGTTCGAATGCTTCGATACATCGCCCAGTCTCTGTTTATAAGTGCCCCTGTAATCATACAGCCTTTTCACCCAATAATAAGGGACCTTATACTTCTTATTCCTAACCTCGGGATAACGGAAGGAAAGACGCTCTGCCGAGGGAAATATAGCAGAAATATATCTGTTCCTTTTCCCTGATTCGGTTCTGTTAAAGTCAAAAACCGCTCCGGCGCCGTAGGCTGTGAAGGAAAGAACAAATTTTTCGTACATTTCAGTAACTTCATCCGCTTCGCCGCCATTAAACCAATAGTCAACAAGCTTAACGGACTCATCGTGAAACTTTATCAGATGGAATTTCTTAAGCTTACCGTAAACATATTCCATATCAAGGTTTAGAATATCACGGATTATTTTAATGTCCATAAAGAACTTTATGCCTGCGCCGGAATCATAAAAATGTTGAGCCAAATGGCAAAAGTGATAAATATAGAAATCATCATCAGCCATAGTGTATTCAAGTCCGTCAACAGTTATGCCGTTGACAAACGGGCTATATTTAAAATTTTTGCCAATCTTTGTAATCGGTGAAAGCAGCAGCTTATGCATTTCAATATCAAGATAAGGCAGATTTTTATAAATATCCTCGTTTATGCCGGAAAAAGTTATGTTATATCCCCTGTCAAACAAGATTTCTCTGACTGTTCCTGTTTGAATTTCATTATAATAAATATCAATATCGGCAGAAGAACGCATAAACTGTTCGGGATATAGCTTTCTTGTAATGATGCCTTTCATTAGCATATAAGGCACCATTCTCTCGCGAAAAAGCCCCAAGACAATATCAAGTTCTTCATTCTCTGCTGCCTGTTTAGCGAGAACTCTGTTAAAACCATCCTCCAAATTTGAAAAAATGTTCTCGGGAATAAAATCGGCATTTCTTAATGCATAATAAACATTATTGTCAACAGCATTTAACTTGGCAAGACGGTATAATTTTTCCCAATCCACCTCTTCCTCGGGTGCGGGTGCGTCCTGCTTATTTAAGCAGCAGTTTAAGCATTTAATTAAATATTTTTTATAATATTCTATCATAATGCGCCTCAATAAATTAAAAATCCTCTAAACCTAATTTAGAGATAACATCATTAAACTTTTTAACTCGGTTTTCATCGACAATAACATCATAAGTATTGTCATTATCGCGGCGTGAAGCATCAATTAATCGTTTTGCCCAAAAATAAGGCAATTGAGATTTTCTTTCGATAGGATAAGCGGTGCTCAAATAATCCATTGAAGGAAATACTTTTTTAATCAGTCTGCTTTTACCGTGCCTTGAAGAGTCAATTGCAGCTCTGTTTTCATAAAGACCGCTTGTATGAGACAAATAAAGAATTTCGGCAATTGTATCATCGTATTCTCTGCCTTCAAAAAGGTTAAGCGCAAAGCTTAAAATTTCCTGTTCAAACTGACTCAATGAGCAATCGGAAATAAGTGATTTATCACTGATATTCAAATTCTTATTAAGATAATACACATCAATTATGCTTCTTATACCTGCTCCCGACGCTGAAAAATGATACGCAAAGTGAGCAATAACATAAGCATAAAAATAATTATCCTCCATTCGGTATATGTTGTTAGATAATTCGAAAGCATTTTCAAACGGATTTAAAAAATATTTTTTAAGCTTTCCGACAAAAAGCGATTTGTGAACCTCGGTAACAAAGCCGTTTTTTATTAAAGCTGTGTGATGAATATCATCCTTAACAATTTCGTAGCCATTTTCCAATAGCAGATCGGTTGTTTTATTTAAATCATCGGTAATAATATCCAAATCCGAGACATAACGAAACTCCGGCTGCATATAATACTCTTTAATGAAATATCCTTTTAACGGCATTACTTTAATACCGTTTGAAGCAATAAGTTCAACTGTTTGCTTTGCTTCAAAATTGTTATTTGTATATTTCATCAAAGAGCGTTTATATTTGCTTTTGAGCTTTGCCATAATCTGTTCGTTGGGCTTGTTTGTGATTTTAACAAGCGCGCTGTAAAAGAGATTATAAAGCGATTGCTCACAAGCATATAAATACACCGAATGCCAATCAATATCCGAATTCGGTTCAGATATTTTTTCGCCGTTCAAATATGATTTTACAAGATACAAAAAATACCTTTGTTCATAGTTCATTACTCTATTCCCATAGCAGCGCGCTGCTCTTTAATGTAGTCAAGAGTAAGCAGCTTTTCCTTAACCTGTTCAACATTCATCAGTTCGGTATTGTTAGAATTAAACTCGGTAAGCTCTTTACCTTCATTATCAATGCCCTGAGAAAAATATTTTTCATAATTCAGTCCGCGCTCATCACAAGGTACTCGGTAAAAATTGCCCATATCTATTGCAGAAGCACATTCTTCATTGGTTAAAAGTGTTTCATACATCTTTTCGCCGTGCCTAATACCAATAGTTTTAATTGGATTATCAGCATTAAAGAGCTCCCTGACAGCCTGCGCTAACACATTAATTGTGCATGCAGGTGCTTTTTGAACAAATATATCGCCGCTTTTGCCATTCTTAAACGCAAATAAAACAAGCTCAATCGCTTCATCAAGCGTCATTACAAAACGGGTCATCTCACCATCGGTAACAGTCAAAGGCTTGCCCTCTTTTATCTGGTCAATAAACAGCGGCACAACGCTACCTCTTGAACAGAGAACATTACCGTACCTTGTGCCCATAATAGAAGTGTTATCGGGGTTAACTGTCCTTGATTTCGCTACAAAAACCTTTTCCATCATCGCCTTCGATGTCCCCATAGCGTTAACCGGATATGCCGCTTTATCAGTTGAAAGACAAACTACTTTTTTAACACCGCACTCAATGCAGGCGTTCAGTACATTATCGGTACCGATAACATTTGTTCTAACGGCTTCCAACGGGAAGAATTCGCAGCTCGGAACCTGCTTAAGAGCCGCTGCGTGAAAAACAAAATCAACGCCATACATCGCGTTTTTAATTGAGTTCACATCTCTGACATCGCCAATATAAAAACGGATTTTATCATTGTTATAAAAATGACGCATATCGTCCTGTTTTTTCTCATCACGAGAAAAAATACGAATTTCACCTATGTCTGTATCAAGAAAACGCTTTAAAACCGCATTTCCGAATGAACCTGTGCCACCTGTTATTAATAGAGTTTTTCCTTTAAACATTGTTATACTCCTTAATTAGATTTTTCTTTCCAAAGCTTTTTTATGACATCGGCAATGCGTGCCAAATCATCATCGTTAAATTTTGTATCGCTCGGCAGGCAAATGCCTTTATCAAATATTGTTTCACTGACTTTTCCGTTGTCTATATAATCACACTCGGAATAAACCGGTTGAGTATGGAGCGGTCGCCAGATATGCCGTGAATCAATATTATCAGCTTCAAACGCTTCAATTAAATCCAAGGGCTTAATATTAGGATGAGTTATTTCAGCAACACTCAACCAGTAGTTGCACTCGCAGCCCTCCATTGGCTCTTTCAGTTCAATGCCTTCAAGCTCTTTAAATAATTCGCGGTAAAAAGAAGCAATTTGCTGTTTCTGTGCAACTCTTTCATCAAGAACCATTAGCTGACCTCTGCCTATCCCAGCTAAAATATTAGATAATCTGTAATTATATCCTGTTTCCTTGTGATAATAATATCTTCTGTTTTCTCTCGACTGTGTTGCCCAGAACAACACTTTTTCATATCTTTCCTGATAATCCTCAAAGTTAAACAGGAGCATTCCTCCGCCGGAAGTAGTTATTATCTTGTTTCCGTTAAAGCTGAGAATAGCATATTTGCCAAACCTTCCGGTATATTCGCCGAAATATTTAGAGCCAAGACTTTCTGCGGCGTCTTCTATTAAAACTGCGTCGTGCTTGTCACAGATTGCTTTAATTTCGTTAAGCTTTGCGGGAAGTCCGTAAAGATTTACTACTATAACATATTTATTATCAGGATACTTTTCAAAAGCTCTTTCCAAAGCATCGGGTGACATCATCCATGTTTGTTCTTCACTATCAATGAAAACCGGCTTCGCACCAATATATGTAATCGGGTTTGAGGTTGCGGCAAATGTTAAGGACTGACAGAAAACAGTGTCGCCTTCCTTAACGCCCGCAGCTTTGAGAGCCATATGTATTGCTGCCGTACCGCAAGAAAGAGCGCAACACTTATCAACTCCGAGTTTTTGTGCCATTTCCGTTTCAAACATATTTACATTTTTACCTAATGGAGCAATCCAATTAGTATCAAATGCTTCTTTAATGTATTTTTGCTCATAACCCTTGTCACTCATATGCGGTGAAGCAAGCTCAAGTTTTTTATTCACGACTTTTCTCCTAAAATGTATAATCAATTAATTATAACACAGTTAAAAATAAAAGTAAATATTTATATATTTATAAAAATTAATTTGTTTTTATTTAAATTAAAATTCTAATATTGACTAACTGAAACGATTGTTATATAATATTTAAGCTAAGTTTTGAAATTGCAGAAGTGGCGGAATGGCAGACGCGCTAGATTCAGGTTCTAGTGGTAGCAATACTGTGTGGGTTCAAGTCCCATCTTCTGCACC
>CADBNM010000119.1 GCA_902796055.1 Oscillospiraceae bacterium | reverse complement strand
TAATTGTTTATCCATATTATCCCTCCAATAATTAGTTTGATAGTTTATATCACCACAATAGTTACAGGATTCATTAAATATAACATAGTTCAATTTAATTATAACACATATTCTGAAAATAACAACAGAGTGGTTTTTGTTGAATAACGAGTGACCGTAATTGTTATTTTAGGGCACTTTTGGGAGTGGTGGTGTGGGGGTGCAGTTTAAAGTGAAGCACCTGCTGCGCAGGCGTGAAGCGGTTTGCTTTGCAAACCGTGAAGGTTTGCACCAAGGTGCAAAGTGAAGTTAAGTGTTCCGACAACAAAAAAACGAGCCGCAAGGCTCACTTCACTTGCCGCAGGCAAACTTCACTGCGAAGCAACTTAACGTTTCGCGCAGCGGAACACTTAGTTAAAAATCCTTGTCCGAAGACAAGGATTTTTTGGTGACCCGGACGAGAATCGCCCATTTAACGGCGATCCCGCGCCTATGGCACGCACGCGGCTGACTCAACAGTCCACCGGACTGTTTTTCTCGCTTCGCTCGCAGCCTGTTCGATTCTCCTTTAATTTGTCACCAAAAAAAACAGCACCCTTCGGTGCTGTTTTTTTTGGTGACCCGGACGAGAATCGAACTCGTGTTACCGCCGTGAAAGGGCGGTGTCTTAACCGCTTGACCACCGGGCCATATATGTAAAAGCCTTGCGGCTGTTACTTGTAAATTGGTAGCGGCAGTTGGATTTGAACCAACGACACTCCGGGTATGAACCGAATGCTCTAGCCAACTGAGCTATGCCGCCATGACTGCCTTCTATAAGGAGCGAAGTTTATTTTACTATAACCGCCCCGAATTGTCAACAACTTTTTTAAAAATTATTTATTCTATCAACCGTTTTCGGCGTTTTCCATTTTTTGAAGCCGCTTTTTCCTGAAAATAACAAGCTTATTCATTATGTAATTAAACGCAATTTCAATTACGCCAAGCGTACATCTGAAAAACCAAAAGACCACAACGCCCTTGGCAAATTCCGCTGTCAAGCCCCATTTATTCTGAAGAAACGGTACCAAACGAAAAATGTCGTTATCAACGCAGAGCTTCATGCCGAAGGTGATGAAGAAAAATGATAACGCCCTTGCGCTGATTGTGCCGAAAAACTCTTTAATTACATCGAGAACCTTCCATGACTTTGACTTGAAAACAAAAATTTTGTTGCCGAAAAATGCGACTATCGCAGCAAAAATGCAGCCCAATGCAGTTCCGATTGCCGCAGCATTGTGAGATAAAACCACCGCCGATGATTCGCTTAAAAGGTTTTTAAAAACATATGCGCTGCCGAGATTTACGAAAGTGCAAACAAGCCCTATTATCAAATAGCGCAGCGTTTCTGCAATAAAAAACTCTTTCTTTAATGTTTCCCAAATTTTCTTCATTTTCGCCCTCTTTTTTTCATTTGAGGATATTATACAGAAAAACAATTGCATTTTCAAGTATCTTTTAGAACTCTTGTCCGCCCTTTTTTGTATATTGCACAAATGTTTAATAAATATTTCTTAAGATTTGTTAATGGAAATACTTATTTATAAATGATACAATGTTTTTATATTATTTAAGGAGGCAGAAATATTGAAGCAATATAATGCAAAAGATATCAGAAACATCGCTTTGACCGGTCACGGCTCAAGCGGTAAAACCACACTTGCCGAAGCAATGCTTTACATAGCTAAGGCTACGGACAGGCTCGGCAAGGTTACAGACGGTAACACTGTTACGGACTCTGACGCAGAGGAAAAGAAAAGAAAGGTATCGGTTTCAACTGCGGTTGCACCTTTTGAATACGAAGGCAAAAAGGTTAATATCGTTGACGCTCCCGGTCTTTTCGACTTTGAATGCGGTATGTATGAGGCTATTCGTTCCTCAAAGACAACTCTTATCGTGCTCTCGGCTAACTCCGGACTTAGCGTAGGTAGCGAAAAAGCCTTTAAGGCTGCTAAAGCGCGCGGCACGGGCAGAGCCTTTGCGGTTACAAAGTGCGAAAGAGACAATACCGATTTCTACAAGGTATTTAATCAGTTGAAAGAAAAATACGGAACTAAAATCTGCCCGGCAGTTGTTCCGGTTTATGACGGTGATAACAATGTTATCAGCTACGCTAACCTTATCACCCACAAGGCTGTTAAGTACGGCGCTGACAACAAGCCCGTTGCTATTGACTTTCCCGAGTTTGACCAATATGAAGAGCTTATGGAAATCCTTAAAGAAGCGGTTGCTTCCGCAGACGATGAGCTCATGGAAAAATTCTTCGAGGGCGAAGAGTTTACCACGGACGAAATTCGCAAGGGCTTAAGAGCGGCTATGCTTGATGACAGCGTATATCCCGTTTACGCTTGCGACGGTCTTACCACAAGAGCGGTTGATATGCTTATGACAAGTATCGTTAACTTCTTCCCCGCAGCAGATACTTCTGTTGAAAAGGCTACCGACAAGGACGGCAACGAGGTTGAACTTAAGTGCGACGAAAACGGTCCGCTTGCCGCAATCGTATTCAAAACCATCGCAGACCCGTTTGTAGGTAAACTTTCCTTCTTCAAGGTTGTTTCGGGTAAAATCACTCCCGAGGTTCCCGCTTACAATTCTCGCACGGGCGAAAGCGAAAGAATGGGTAAACTCGTTTACATGCACGGCGCAAAGCAGGAAGACACTAAGTGCATCCCCGCAGGCGATATCGGCGCAGTAACAAAGCTTGATTCCTTCGTTACGGGCGACACTCTTTCCGACCCTGCAAAGGGCTATGTGCTTGAAGGTGTTAATATTCCCACTCCGCTCATTTCAAGAGCAGTTAAGGTTGTTAAGAAGGGCGATGAAGCAAAGGCTTCGGGCGCTATCCAGAGAATCTGTGAAGAAGACCCCGCTCTTTCATTTGAAAATAATGCCGAAACTCACGAAATGATTATCTCCGGTCTCGGCGACCAGCACCTTGATGTTGCCGTTTCCAAGATGAAGTCAAAATTCGGCGTTGAAGTTACTCTTGCAATCCCGAAGGTTGCTTACAGAGAAACTATCACCAAGCCCGTTTCCGTTCAGGGTAAACATAAGAAGCAGTCCGGCGGCTCGGGTCAGTACGGTGATGTTTGGATTGAATTTACTCCGTTTGAAGGCGACTTTGAATTTGCGGAAAGAGTTGTCGGCGGTTCTGTTCCGAAGCAGTACTTCCCCGCAGTTGAAAAAGGTCTTGCGGAAAGCATGAAGAAGGGCGTGCTTGCAGGCTATCCGATGGTTGGCGTTAAGGCTACTCTTTATGACGGCTCCTATCACTCGGTTGACTCTAACGAAATGGCGTTCAAGACGGCGGCTTCGCTCGCTTTCAAGAACGGTATTCCGCAGGCGGCTCCCGTTATCCTTGAGCCTATCGGCGAAGTTAAAGCCTATGTTAACGACGATGTTATGGGCGACATCATCGGCGATTTCAATAAGAGACGCGGCAGAGTGCTCGGCATGAATCCCACCGAGGACGGTATGCAGGAAGTTCTTGCGGAAGTTCCGATGGCTGAAATGGGCGACTTCTCAACAATTCTTCGTCAGCTCACTCAGGGCAGAGGCTGGTACACAATGGAATTTGCCCGCTATGAGAGAGCGATTCCCGCTGTAGCGGAGAAAGTTATTGCAGCAGCAAAAGAAGAAGAATAAGTCAGGTCACGGAAAAAGAGGGTAAAACCGTACATATTTAATGTTATTGAATAATACCGATTTTCTTGGCTATTGTTAAAAATATTTATATGTATTAATTCTCAAAACTAATGTAAGCCGCTGAAACTGTGAGGTTTCAGCGGCTTTGTACTTCCGCTCTCTTTTTCTCAACTCGTTAAAAATAATATTTACATATAATAAAAACAATTAATACTATGACTAAAAACGAATGTAAAAAAATAATAAGGCAGCGGCTGTTTGCCGTTCGGGATGAAAAATACGCCGATTTTACCTCGGCGCTTATTCCGAATATTAAGCGCGAAAAGGTTATCGGCGTACGCTCGCCCGAAATAAAGAAACTTGCGTCCGAATTTTCGGGAAGCGAGACGGGCGAGGTATTTATAACCTGCCTACCGCACAAATATCTTGAAGAAAATCATCTGCACGCCGCACTCCTTGCAAGAGAAAAGGACTACGCCACGGCTGTAAGCGAGATTAAAGCGTTTTTGCCCTTTATTGATAATTGGGCAACCTGCGACACTTCAATTCCCAAGGCATTTGCGAAGAATAAGAGCGCTCTGCTTGAAGAAATATATGCGTGGCTTAAAAGCGAGCGCCCTTATACCGTGCGCTATGCGATAGGACTTTTAATGCGCCTGTATTTAGACGACGATTTTAAAGCGGAATATCTGCACCTTGTCGCAGGCGTTAAAAGCGCGGAATACTATGTTAATATGATGCGGGCATGGTATTTTGCGACGGCGCTTGCAAAGCAGTATGACGCGGCACTCCCGCTAATTAAAAGCAAAACGCTCGATAAATTTACGCAGAATAAATCCATCCAAAAAGCGCGCGAAAGTTACAGAGTCAGCGACGAACACAAAGAATATTTGAAACAATTTAAGATTAAGTAAAGTTGGCGAGTTCACGGGGAGTGAACTCGCTGTTTTTAATGAATTGACGGCAAAAAGAAAAAGCAGAGCCTTTTCAATGAAATCTCACTTCGTGAGATGAAATCGGCAAAGCCGATGAAATCCAAACTGCGTTTGGATGAAATCCGCACAATGTGCGGATGATTGACGGGCGCTGCCCGTACCCATTATAATCAAGTGCGAATGTGTCGCCCTCAATTAGCCCGAAGGGCGACTTCATTAGGGCTTTGCCCGATTTCATTTCTTAATTAGCGAAGCGACTTAATTAAAAAAGCGGACGTGGAAGCGCTCCGCTACAAGTCGAGATGTGCTTCGCACTCGATAGGCTCTTGCGAGCGAGATGTGCGCCGTTTGCACAAGAAAAT
>CADBNM010000118.1 GCA_902796055.1 Oscillospiraceae bacterium | reverse complement strand
TGCACTTGCATAAAGAGCAACTGTTACCTTTTCGGTAATCTGTGCAGGAGCGTTCTTAACTGCGAACTTGTAAGTGCCTGTGTAAGTGCCGTTCGGGTCAACGAAAGGTTTCAATTCAGAAACTTTGTAAGTTGTGGTCTGAACATCAGGTGTTTCGCTGATATCGCTATTAGCGTTTGCTGTAACTTTAATTACTGCATCATCGCTAATATTGTAAGCGTCAGCATCAATGTAGATAACTTCTTCAATGCTGCCTTCAAGAACAAGGTTTGCAGCGTCGTTAGCATCTACTTCGATTACGCCGTACATATTTGTTTCAGGATTGAGAGTTGTTTCAGGCTGATAACCGGCTGCAACTAAATCTGCAGGAAGAATATCTGAGAATGAACCGCCGGAGATGAACTTTTCAACAGGTTCATTTTCACCATATGCGAAAGACTGTACAGGCTCAGACTTCTCTGAAATGAATGTACCGTTTTCAATTATTACCTGAGGAACGCCGCCCGGATATGAGCAGTTATCTACTACAAGAGCAGCACCTGTCGGATAAATACCGTTGCCGTTATATTTGTATTCAGCCTCATTAGCAGTACCTTTAATTTCAGCGTTTTCGCCGAAGGAAAGTTCACCGGACTTAATGTAAACGCCGTTGCCGCCTTCAACTTTACCGTTGATTTCCCATGTTGCATAACCTGCGCCGTAGATACCGGCAGCATTTGTGCCGCCCTTAACAACGCCTGTTTCACCAACAACTACTTTAAGC
The DNA here is from genome assembly GCA_902796055.1 of Oscillospiraceae bacterium. GTDB lineage: Bacteria > Bacillota > Clostridia > Oscillospirales > Acutalibacteraceae > RUG714. The sequence goes on along the minus strand of CADBNM010000118.1, from coordinate 10,599 downwards.
TCTGAATTAGCCTGAGTACCGTTCTGAGTGATACCGAAGGAACCTTCAGACTTAATAGTACCGTCGATAACGATGATGCCCTTAGAAGCTTTAGCAACGATCGGACAACCTGTTGTAGCAGAAATAGTTACATTTTCGCCAACAGTGATACCGCCGCTTGCAAGGATTGTGGTGATATCAATTTGTTTAGCACCGAGAGAAATCTCTGCAGGTGTTTCAGAAATAATGTTGATATTATTTGAATATCTGAGTGAAATAGCATTAGCTGTTGAAACCTGAGAAGCATCAACATTGTGACCGTTAAGGTCAAGAGTTACTGTTGCAGAAAGGTATGTGAAGTTACCTGCGATAGCCTTAGTAAGAGTAGTGTCTTTAACAAGAACAACTGTATCACCGCTTCTTGCAGCGTTCATAGCTGTTGCAAGGTTAGTGTAAGCAACGCCGTTCTTATAACATACTGTATCTTCAGCAGTTTCTTCAGGAACGATGATGAAGCCTGTTGTAGTCTTCATACCGTCAAGACCTTCTGCGATGTAAGTATCAGCAGGGTCATCAGAGAATGTACCGCCTGAAATGAATGCTTCAGGAGCTGTATCAGTATTGTCTTTTTCATAAGTAGCAACTGCTTTATTGTTTTCAGATGTAAATTTACCACCTGTAATAGAAACAACAGGAGCAGCACCGTAAGCAGATGAGTAAGCCTGAATAACAACAGCATCACCTGTTGCAACAGCGCCGTTAGCTACTGTGGACTGGTCATTAGCAGCACCGGTAGCGATGAGCTCGCCGCCTGTGATGTTAAGGTTACCGGTTCTGATATAAACAGCAGAAGGACCGCTGATTGTACCGCCGGAAATGTTAAGGTTACCATCCATCGGGAAGTAGATAGCCGGGCAAACATCAGAAGCTGTTGTAACAGTTGCGCCCTTCTTAACATTGATTGTAGCACCAACAGAAGTATTGTGGTTACCGCTGATAGCATAGTTATAACCATTGATAACTAACTTGTTGCCAGCTGTGAAGGTAGCGTCGTTAAATACAGCAACGTCACCGTCAATAGTACCGTTCTTCATTTCAACAGAACCGCCCATAACGCTGAAAGCAGTCTTGGTTCTAACAGTAGTTTTAAGTGTATAACCGTTGAGGTCAACAGTTACGCCGTCAGCAAATGTCCACTTGCTGAATACATTAGAAACGCTAAGGTCCTTCTGCATAACGATTGTATCGCCGGCTTCAGCTGCATCAATTGCTGCATAAAGAGTAGCATAGTAAGTTGTAACGCCGTTCTTTTTGATTGTAGCGCCGATTGTTGAGATATCAACAACTTTACCTGCGCTGTTAACAACCTTTTCGCCGCTTTCAACTGCAGCTGCTGTTTCGGGAGTATAGTATTCGCTAACATCAGCCGGAGCGCCTGCGCTCTTGAATGTACCACCTGAAATGAAGTCGTCAGGAGCTGTAACAGAAGTATCATTTGCATATGTGCCGATGGGGTCAGCATTTGCGCTGTTGAATGTACCGCCTGTGATAGAAACGCTTGTTACGGGAGCATAACCTGAGTTAGATTCAAGAACAACCGCTTCACCGGTAGGTTCATAACCGCTTCCGTTAGGTGCATAAGCTTTGTCAGCACCTGTACCGTTGAAAGTACCGCCGGAAATAGTAACATTACCTGCTTTGAAGTAAGCAGCAGAAGCAGCAGTAAGAGTACCGCTTGTAATTGTGTAATTAGCGTAACCTGCGCCATAGATAGCAGTGCCGTTATCTTCAGTGCTCTTGAGAGTACCGCCGCTAACTTTAACATTAGCAATATTATTGCCGGCATTTGCTTTAACGCTACCATTTACATAAAGAGCGCCATAGTAACCGTAAACAGTGCCGCTCTTAGTAGTAATATTAGCACCGTAAGCTGCATTACCGTTAGCAGAAATCATTACTGCATAACCGTTTGTACAATTAATTGTAGCTCCTGCGATTGTTACATTGCTGTAATTAGCATCTTCAGGATTTGTAGAACCTGTAAGATAAATAAGTTTGTAATTGCTGGGAGCACCTGTAATGGTATTTTTGCCTAAATTAAGGCTACCCTGCTTAACATAGAAAGCAGAACCAACGCCGGAAGCAAGAGTGATGTTTTTGCCACCGTTGATAGTGAGAGTTCTGCCATTAGCAGTGTCAATAGTAATTGTGTCCTGTAATTCAACATCAGCAGTAAGAGTGATGGTAACATCAGCGTCGCCTGCGTTGAAAGCAGCAACTTCATCAACAAGTGATTGATAAGAATCAACATCTGCTGCGAATGCCGCAAAAGGCATTACAGAGAGAAGTAACATTACTGAAAGAACAACTGCAATGATTTTTTTAGTTGTTTTCATTTGATTATCTCCTTAAAAATTTTTAATAAGATTTTTGGACGGATTTTAACCGTCGCCCTAAGTTGACGAAGGTCGAATTCCGACCTGCTTGGAGCCGATAAAAATTCGACCCCCGTCAACTTACATTTTTAGTATTACTAAGGCTCTGCAGCTGACCAATAAATAATGAAAATTACTTAACAACAGACTTTGCCTTATAAATATATTAAAATGCATAATAATTATACAGTAAAAAATGCAGAATTGTCAATTTTTTATATCTCGGCAAATTTAACGAATTTTTATTTAAAGTTTTGTTCCCTTTATTATAATGCACAAAAATTCAGTGATGATTTTACACATATTTGCTTTTTTAACATTTTCGGCTGTTTTTTTTAACAATATTAAAATCTAAATTTTGTTAAAATTGCGAGTTAAGTTGAATACAAATAATCCGTTAAGAAAAAAAGCCGGAACACAAGGTTCCGGATTAAAATACAAATTATGCCGCTAAAAAGAACAGACTGAATGAAATCAAAAGCTGACCGATATAGTAAAGCGTTAAATTTGCCGGACGCATCCAAGCTGCCTTCTTTTCACTAAACATATTGAAAATAAGAATAACATCGCTCAGGGTGAAAAGCACGGCTCCTATCATATAAACAAGGCTCGAAATGCCGAAATTTTCGACTACCCTGCCAACAGAAACGGCAGTCATAAGCACGACTGCTCCGACATAGAAAACGCCGAAAATTTTAAAAACTTTTTGCGCAGTTATATTCTTGAAAATCCAAGCGAGCAATACTGCCGCCGCAACAACGCCCCCAGCCAAACATATAACAAGCGTTTTCGGCGCAGTTTCGGGAATTAAAGCCGCAAGATAAAGAATATGACCCACCAAAAATGCGGCAATTCCTAAAAGAAAAATCTTTTTGCCGTCCTTAAAAACAAGCCTTAAATTTAAGCAAACATCCCCTATTCCGCCAAAGATTAAACCGATAAAAATCAAGCGTGAAAAACTATCTTTTGCACTCAAAAATCCGAACAATCCAAGCGTTATAAAAACGCATGAAGCAAGCCCTTTTAAAATTACTGCCGGAACATATTTTTCCTTCTTTTCAACTGTGATGAACGCCGCCTGAATTGCAATTCCGACGCACGCAAGAATAATATAAATAATCATTTCACTGCACCTCCTACCCTTAAAATAGCATATACTATTTTAATTTTCAACGAGTTCTTGACACGCGCCTGATTTTTTTAGTATCATTGATAAAAAGGAGGAGTTAAAAATGGATAAAAGCGAAGTAAAAAAACTGCTTGCCGCAGCCCAAACACTTGAACTTGACGACAAGGCAAGAGCCGGAGCGGACGGTAGTTTTATTGAACTTAAATCGGGTAATACACATTACCAAATTGAAGGTGAAGGAGAATTAATTGTACTCGTTCACGGCTATTCTACGCCATATTTTATCTATGATAAAATTTACAACGCACTAATCGCAGACGGCTACAAAGTGCTTCGTTACGACCTTTTGGGCAGAGGAATGAGCGAAAGGGTTGACGAAGTTTACAACACCGAACTTTTCGCAAAACAACTTGAAGAACTTTGCAAAGCGATTGTACCGAATGAAAAATTTGTGCTCATAGGAACATCAATGGGCGGAAGTATAACAAGTGAATTTTGCAGGCGCAACCCCGAAAAAGTGAAAAAACTTATCCTTCTCGCTCCTGCAGGTATGGACTCCTTTAAAGCGCCGTTTTATATGAAAATGTGCAAAATCCCCGGCTTCGGCAAATGGATATTTTCAAAAATCGGGGCAAAGAGTTTATTTAACGGCTGTGCAAGAGAAATGATTTACTCGAAAGATGAAATCGACGATTATCAGCGCCGCTTTGCATATTCGATGCAGTACAAAAATTTCGTGCGCTCAACTTTCTCAAGCCTTATTAATACAATATTAAATACGGAAGAAACGGTTAAGGCATATTTTGCGCTCGCCGAAAGAAAACTGCCTATGCTCGTTATCTGGGGCACGGCGGACAGGACTATGCCATATTACCAAATAGAGAGAATGAAAGAGATATGCCCTCACGCAAAATACATCACCTACGAGGGCTCGGGTCACATTTTCTTGTACGACGAAGGTGAAAGAACATATAAGGATATAATAAAATTTATAAAAAAATAAAACAGAAAAAAATTCACCTCGAAGCAAAGCGCTTCGGGGTGAATTGTCTTTTTTAAAATTCTGCGTTGCCTGTTGTTCTCGGAAAAGGTATAACATCACGGATATTATCAATTCCCGTGGCATACATCACAAGGCGTTCAAAGCCCAAGCCGTAGCCCGAATGAACAACGCCGCCGAACTTACGAAGCTCCAAGTACCACCAATAGTCCTCCTCGCTGAGCCCGAGCTCTTCGATGCGCGAGGTGAGCATGTCCAAACGTTCTTCTCTTTGGCTACCGCCTATAATTTCGCCGATACCGGGAACAAGACAGTCTACCGCAGCTACGGTTTTTCCGTCATCATTAAGGCGCATATAGAAAGCTTTTATTTCCTTCGGATAATCGGTAACGAATACCGGACGCTTAAAGAGTTTTTCGGTCAGATAACGCTCATGCTCCGTCTGCAAATCGGTTCCCCATTCAACCTTATATTCAAACTCGTCATTATGCTTTTTGAGTTCCTCGACAGCCTCGGTATATGTTATTCTTCCGAACTCGGAATTGATGATGTTTTCAAGGCGTTCCTTCAAGCCCTTATCCACGAATTTATTGAGAAATGCAATGTCCGCAGGGCAGGTTTCGAGGATATATTTGAGCACATATTTAAGCATCGCTTCAGCGTTTTCCATATTCTCCTCGAGGTCGGCAAAAGCGATTTCAGGTTCTATCATCCAAAACTCCGCGGCGTGCCTGCCCGTATAGGATTTTTCGGCTCTGAAGGTGGGTCCGAAAGTGTAAATCTTGCCGAAAGCAAGCGCCATACATTCACCCTGAAGTTGACCGGAAACAGTTAAACCCGTCTGCTTGCCGAAAAAGTCCTGAGTATAGTCGATATTGCCTTCGTCATCTCTCGGGATATTATTTAAATCAAGAGTTGTGACTTTAAACATTTCGCCTGCTCCCTCAGCATCGGAAGCAGAAATGAGCGGAGTATGCGCATAAACAAAGCCGTTCTCCTGAAAGAATTTATGAAGCCCGAACGCCGCCGCGTTACGCACTCTGAAAGCCGCACCGTAAAGATTTGTGCGCGGGCGCAAATGTGCAACAGTACGCAGATATTCCCTCGTGTGGCGTTTCTTCTGCAAAGGATAATCGGGAGCGGACGCACCTATAACTTTTATGCTCTGCGCCTTGATTTCATAGGGCTGAGGAGCATCGGGAGTTAGGGTCAAAACGCCCGTAACCTCAAACGCCGCGCCAATATTTTGGGAAGTGATTTCCTTATAGTTATCAATCACGCTTTCCTCCGCAACTGCCTGCAAAGGAGTGAAGTGGCTACCGTCGTTAAGCCCGATAAAGCTTATGCTCTTGCCTGCTCTGAGCGCCCTAGCCCAACCGCAAACAGTTATCTCTTTACCCGCAAATTCTTCGGGATTTTTATGAATTTTAAATATTTCGGTTCTTTTCATTTTTTCACCTTTATAAATTTGTTATTTATTAGTATAACAATTTTATTCCGATTTTACAATAAGATTTTATCAAATTTATGTTGCAATTTTAAAATTGATAAGGTATAATAGCATAGTCAATTAAATAGGAATTGATTTATTTGGAGAGTTGTCCGAGCTGGCCGAAGGAGCACGACTGGAAATCGTGTAGTGCTTCAACGAGTACTCGAGGGTTCGAATCCCTTGCTCTCCGCCACCATAGAACACCTTATTTGATACAAATAGGGTGTTCTTCTTTTTATGCCCAAATTCCCTATAACAAAGGGATTTTTATCACTTTTTAAATTTTTAACGCTGTTTCAGCCGACATGTTTTTTGATGAAAAAATGCTGTTTTATGCGTTGGTTTCATCATCGTTAAACGAAAAAATCGCACACCCAAGGGAAAACACACCCACTCATTGGAAAATTGAGCCACTAATGGAAAAATTCAACCACCCATTGGAAAATGGGGCGATTTTGACGGTTTTGGGGACTGTTTTTAGGACTGTCTATTATAAGTATAATTTTTTGTTTGCTATGCTTGGCAAAAAATAGTATAATATATAAAAAGTTTTATTGGTGAGGACGAAATGAATCTTATTAGTTTGTTTTCCGGTGCAGGTGGTTTGGACCTCGGTTTTGAAAAAGCCGGGTTTTCTATTGCTATGGCAAACGAGTTTGACAAAGGCATTTGGGACACCTATGAGGCAAATCATACAGCGCCGTTAATTAAAGGAGATATCAGAAACATCAGCGAAGATGACTTCCCTGATGAAATTGACGGCATTATTGGAGGACCTCCTTGCCAAAGTTGGAGCGAGGCGGGTTCATTGCGTGGCATCGATGATGAAAGAGGAAAACTCTTTTTTGATTACATCAGGATATTAAAAGAAAAACAACCCAAGTTCTTCTTGGCTGAAAATGTGTCCGGTATGTTGGCAAATCGTCATTCGGATGCAGTAAAAAACATCATATCTCAATTTGAAAAATGCGGATATGATGTAACTATAACACTTGTTAATGCAGCCGATTATGGTGTGCCGCAAGATAGAAAAAGAGTGTTTTATATTGGTTTTAGAAAAGATTTACACATTAATTTCACTTTTCCAAAACCGACTACACCTTACTTAAGGCAAAAAATCACCATGAAACAAGCAATCGGTGATTTAGCCGATTCCGCAGTGCCAGCATTACCTCACAATAAAGCAAATGCAAATTTAGCTATTCCTAATCATGAATACTACATCGGCGCGTATTCCACAATTTTTATGAGCAGAAATAGGGTAAGAGGTTGGAATGAACAGGCTTTTACAGTACAAGCAAGCGGGAGACAATGTCAGCTCCATCCGCAAGCGCCAAAAATGAAATTCATCGAAAAGAATAAACGCATATTTGTTCCCGGTTATGAGCATTTATATAGACGTTTAACGGTGAGAGAGTGTGCAAGAATACAAGGATTTCCGGACGACTTTAAATTCATTTATACCGATGTTGATTATGGGTATAAAATGATAGGAAATGCCGTTCCCGTAAATTTGGCATATGTTATTGCTTGCTCAATTAAAAATGTTTTGATGAAAGAGGAAGCCGCATAATGAGTAATTCAAGTAATAATCAGGGTAGAGCTTACGAGTATATTTGTTTGCTTACACTTGAAAAAGAAATCAATAAATCCAGAAAAGCAGTAATTGAACACAATTCCAGTTTTGATGCTGCTCAAAATGCATGGTTTTCCATCGATGAAGCGTTAAAAGAAACACTCCAAAAGAGTGCGAATGCTGCAATAGATACCATTTTCGATATGGAACCATTAATCCTCGAAGATGGGAATGACCAGTTGGATTTGAAAATTCAAAAAGACAGTGAAGGCGAATCCGGTGATGTAAGAGATATACTAATTATCAGAAGAAATATCCAGTGGGAAATCGGCTTGAGCATTAAGCATAATCATTTTGCCGTTAAGCACAGCCGTTTGTCGCCATCTATTGATTTTGGTCAAAAGTGGTTTGGCGTTTCTTGCTCCGATACATATTGGGACAGTGTTAACCCGATTTTTGCTTTTCTGAAAGAGCAAAAGAAAAACGGACTCAGATGGAGCGAACTGGACGACAAAGAAAATGATGTGTATATTCCTTTACTCAAAGCATTCATTGATGAAATAAAGAGCAGTTATAAAGACCACCCAGATATTACTAAGAAAATGGTGGAGTACTTGTTGGGAGAGTTTGATTTTTACAAAGTCATCAGTGTTGACAATAAGAGAACCACTCAAATTCAAACATACAATTTAAGAGGAACGCTGAATCAACCGAGTAAAGCACAAAAGGCAAAGATTTCTGTTCCGGTTTCTGCATTACCTACAAGGATTATCAGTTTGGATTTTAAGCCGAATAGCACAAATACCGTTGAGTTATATATGGACAACGGCTGGCAGTTCAGTTTTAGAATTCATAATGCTTCGACAAAGGTTGAAACCAGTTTGAAATTTGACATTCAAATTATCGGAATGCCGGCGACGATTATTTCAATTAACTGCTCTTGGAATACTTAATTGCAAACATTGGAGGGGAGAATGGCGCAAAACAACGAAAGTAAATTTCGTTTATTAATGAACAAAGACATTTATGCTATTTTAGATGGAGACAGTCAGTTTGGTGAATATACATTCACTGATGATTTTTCCATAATGCCAATAAGAATGCCCTATCAAAGCGGACCAAAATTGTGTTCTATATCTAATCTGTTTGGTTTGCCGGTAACATATTCGAGCAATAATGCGCTTAGTCGCTGGCAATATCTTGAGAATATTATAGAACACTGTATTAACAACAATAGGTGTTCAGAACTACTATCATATCTGTTTAGAATACAGCAGTTTTCAGATATGTTTAGAGGACATAATGCTGATGAGATTTCTGAAGCGCATAAGTATTATGTTGATAAGATTATTGGAAGAATAAACGGTATTCTTTTATTTGGTGGGCATGAACTTGCTTGTATTGATAATCAGTATATTATAAAAGATATTGGTTCTACAATTGAACTGAATTCTCCAGAGATAAAATGTATAGACAGAGAATATATTAAAAGCATTTCTGTGCGAGCTTTCAAAGATATTGACAATAATAACTATGATAGTGCCATCACTAAAGCTCGCACCCTACTGGAAGAAGTCTTTTGTTATGTAATTGAAAAGAAAAATGTAAAACCATCGGATTCAGGAAACATAAAAACACTATATAATCAAGTCAAAGATTTATATAATATGCACGGAGATGCCACTATTGATAGACGGATTAATATGCTTTTATCTGGTTTGGAAAAAATAGTTACTGCTATTTCAGAAATGAGAAACATAGGTAGCGATTCACATGGTGTGGGCAATAATCGAATAAATGTTGATGGTTATCATGCAAGACTATTAGTCAACTCTTCTGTTGCAATGTCTGAATTTATTCTCTCGGTTGAGATTAATTCGAATTCTCTTTAGTAGTGGCGTGTTTTAGAAATTAAAAAATGAGTGTATGTTTTGAGAAAAAAAGTGTTTTTTAAAATCGCACACTCAACGAATTACAAATTTGCTAAAAAGGAAGAGTCGCACCATTGAAAAGAATTAAAGACTGGGTAAAGAATAATTTAATAGGTTTTTTAGTTACTGCTATTATTAGTGCTATTATTGGCGGGTTAATCAGTTGGGGGATTAATTGGATTCTGCCAACAAAATCTATTACGGCAAATAATATTCCAAAAAAGGAGCTTACATGTATTTTGAATTATTCTCAAAGGATATTTGTGAATAAATCAAATGACACTGATTTCAAAATAGTTTATGGTGAGCAAGAAGTTAGGGATCCATATTATTTTAGTATTACAATAAAAAATACAGGCGATGAAGCAATTACTAATGAGGATTTTAAAAGAGCATTTTATATAGATTTTGTAGATTGTAAAGAATTAATCAAAGCAAGCGTTATCGAATCGACAAATAAAGATATTTTTGACGAGATTTTAGATAAAGCCCAAATAAATAAAACACAATTAGTATTCTCTGATTTTTTTCTAAATCCTTCTGAAGAATTTACATTAAGTATAATTACTGAAAGTCAACCAAGCCAAATTAAGTATAATCCCCGCATCGAAGGTATTTCTAATATTAAAATAATTAATACTACCGTGGAAAGAATTAATCAGGTTGAAAAAGAAAAAACAATTTTTGTTAGTGTAATGATTTCTGTGGCTTCCGTATTTGTACTTGTAATTGTTATTTTGCTAATAATCAGTAGAAAAAAAGAAAAACAGTATAATGAAAAAATTAATAGCTATCTTTATAGTTCAGATGACAAAGAGGAAGTGCAGGCAAACGATTAGTATTGATGTTTTTAGCTGTCGTATAAAAATCGCACATTTCACACCCCAATCGCACATTTTGCGTTTTGAAATCGCACACCCAAGGGAAAATCAAAATCCTTGTATCATTTATATAAACAGCAGACAAAAAATGAACAAGTCCGTAAAAAGTAGACAATAGAAAAAACAGCACCTCCTATGGTAGAATGAAAGAAACTACCATAGGAGGTTTTGTTATG
>CADBNM010000117.1 GCA_902796055.1 Oscillospiraceae bacterium | reverse complement strand
TCTTTCCTCGTGCTCCTTTTCAATTTTGCCCACATTTTTGAATTTTTCGGCAAGGTCTGAAAACCCCTCTTTTTCGGCTGTCTCGGCAAAGGAGTCGTACATATTAGTCCATTCGTAGTTTTCGTTGTCCGCCGAGGTGCTTAAATTCTCGGTAGTGTAACGGATGCACTCCAACTCCTTGAACCAGATTTCGGCGTGTTCCTTTTCGTTCTCGGCAGTTTTAGTGAAGATGTCCGCTATCTGCTCAAAGCCGTCCTGTTTTGCTTTTGCGGCAAAAAATGTGTACTTCTGCCAAGCCATACTTTCAACCTCAAACGCTCTTTTTAAATTTTGCTCGGTTTGAGTATCCTTGTATTTACTCATATTATCCCCTCCGAGAATAATATTTGTAAAATTTGAGGAAATATGCAAAAATTCCCGAAGCAGTTTGCTTCGGGAGTTTTTAAAAGCTTAGTTATTTATATGCTACTGAAACCGCAGGAATAATCTGAGAGTTCAAATCTGCGTCCGGGTCAGTTTTAATTACAATCTGCTCGCCCACTCGCATAATAACCACAATATCATTATTTGAGGCGGCAAGTTTATAATAACTATCCTTACCTTCAAGTTTGAAGTAGTAATATGAGTCGCCTCCTATTACCGCAGTTTTGATGTCCTCGATTTTGCCCTTAATCTCATCAGCGCTCTTTACTTTATTACCGGTCAATTTTTTATTGCCCAAAAGAGTAATATACTTCGCCTTACAAACTTCGGGGTCGGTGTTATTTGCAAAGGAAACTATTTGATACTGCTTAACATTTACCATAGCATAGCCCTTTACAAGCTCGGAAGAATCCTTCATCGGCATAAAGTAGGTGGGCTGCCCTTTTACATTGAGAAGCAACGGGAAGGTTGCGTTATATTTATAGTTCTGCGCTTCACCTTCGGCGGAGCCCATAGCGACGGACTCTATAGCGCCCGAAAGCTTATAGAATTTAGTCTGCTTTGTTCTTTGATTCGAAAGCAGGAAGCCGATGTTACCGGTGTCGCCGTTAATGGAGGTTACGCCTGTGTACATAAACACATCGTCGCTCTGTGCGATATAGTTATAGCCCTCCGTGGTGCTCTTAACGCCCTTCTGACCGATAATAGAATTCCAGAAGCCGTAGGCATATTTGCCGTAGTAATTGTACTGGTCGACTATGAGCTGGGCAGGTATGGTTCTGTCAACCCAATTCGGCACTTTATTAAGCGGCATCAGCTTGCTCTCGCCCGTTATCGCATTGAGCATAATAACCTCTTTAATATCCTTGCCGCCGAAAAGACCGATGGTATTATCATAAACCGAAACAATCCAATAAGGCACGCCGTTGTCGTCAATTTCAATGTTGTAGGAATAAATCATCTTTGTGGGATAATTAAACTGCACATACCTTGAAAGCTTGTGATTGAAAAATTCACTCTCGGAATATTTTATTCCCTTATCGAGACGGACAACCTGTGCCTCCTGAGTTACCATATTGATTAGTACATAAGCGGGAATACCCTCTTTAGTGTGCTTCCACCATTTGAAGAAATCACCGTATCGAAGCGGAGTAACGCGGTAAGGCGTACCCTTATAGTTGATTTGAGTATAATAGGTATCGTCAACTTCAAACTGGCTTACCATATCCGACAACTCGCCGAGCTTTGCATTGCCGAGCTTTTTTGCGCTGTCAATATCAAGCATGGGAATTTCGTCGAAGCCGATATCCTCGATATCCTGTGTAAAGTTGCCTTCATTTATTTTTATGAGCGAAGCATACTTTTTAGCGTTGAAAAAGGTGCTCGAAACTACCGCGCCGACAACAAAAACAAGCGCACATATAACAACTACAATACCTGCGGTTTTAAAATCGTGCTTGATAGCAAACTTCATATTCTTCATCTTCTTGCCGAAGGTGCACACTACTATCATAGCAACCGCATAGGTTATTGCCGTGCCGAGCAAAAACGACCAGAATTGCTCGTTTTTAACATTGATGGCGGGATAGGAAATATAATATCTTACAGCTGTAATAACAATAGTTATCAGCGCGCTTATAAATATTTTAAGTCCTTTCCTTTGAGGAAATACCTCGACATAGTCCTTATCGAGGACTTCCTTGATTTTATCAATAATCATACCGAAACTTCCCATTTTATTCTCCTTTATTATTCCTTTATTTTATTTATTTCCTCTTTACTCAGCTTTCTGCACTCGCCTTCTTTTAAAGACTTGTCCAGCTCTAATTTTCCCATGGCGGTGCGTTTTAAATATTCAACCGAGAGCGAATTCACCCTGAACATTCTTTTTATTTGGTGATACTTACCCTCTTTTATCTTAACAACCGCTTCATCGGGCTTATCTTTACATATTTTCAAATCGGCAGGCATACACTCGCTGCCGTCATAAAGCGTAACTCCGTTTTTAAACTGCTCCTCGAGCGAAAGCGGCATAGGCTTGTCCGTTCTGACAAGGTAGGTTTTTTCTATGTGCTTTCTCGGGCTTAAAATGTCGTGGGCAAAAGCGCCGTCATCGGTTATTAGCACAAAGCCTACGGTATCCTTATCGAGCCTGCCCGCAGGGAAAAGCCCTTTTCTCCTTAAATGCTCGGGCACAAGGTCTATAACAGTTTTCTCACTTCTGCTCTCACTTGCGCTCACAACGCCCGCAGGCTTATTGAGCATAATGTAAATATGCTCCTCGTGCTCCGCCCTTTTGCCGCCGAGCGTTACCGACGAATAGTCGGCTTTTAAAGAGCTGTCCTTTACGACTTCGCCGCCGACACACACCTCGCCGCTCTTTATTGCCTTCTTAGCGTCCGTTCTGCTAAGAGAAAAGGCGTGAGAAATAATTTTATCAAGTCTTTCCATAATTAAAAGCGTGCATAAACCCGTCCAGCCTGACAGAGCATATATCGCCGCCGATAATCTTTCCGTTATAAACAATGAGATTGGCTCTCACTTCGTTTTCGGACTTTTCAATACCGGGATAATTTGTCACGGCGTAAGAATAGCTTTTAGCGTATTTTCCCTTGTATGCTTCAAGATTAAAACCCTGCTGCTTTTGCAATTCGTTGTAATTATTATATGTATCGTCAAACTGCTCGGGTATAATTATATCCTTTGTTTGTTTAGGTTCACTTATTACATCATAACCGAATTTGGAAAGAAATTCAATACGCTCTTGGTTAGTTTGTGCTTTTAACGACACATTTAATAGCGCATTTGTTTGTCCCGCGCGCCCCGGAAGCACTATAAAAAGCACCGCAAGCGCTATGATTACAAGTAATGCGCCGATAATCGTTTTTTTATTTGCCTTAAATGAATATACGAACATTTTTTTACACCTCTTCCTTAAAACTTATGCCCGAAATCAAATTTTATTCATAAATGAGCTGATTTTTGATAACACTAAAGACGATAAAAGTATTCGGAGGGTAATATGAAACATTTGAAAAAAAGAACAATAGCAAGAATAGCCGCTTTTCTCGGCGCGGGAGTGCTGGCGCTTTCGGTTTTTGCCATAGGCGCAGCGGTAAAAGCCGTGGATTACGAAAGAAAAACCGAAGCGGCTTACGAAAAAAGCCTCAACGAAGCTTGCGAATATATTTCGGATATGAACGATGTTTACACTAAAGGTCTTTATTCCGAAAACGCAGCCAACCAAGCTTCTATGTGCGCGGATTTATGGATGGACGCATATGAAGCGAAAAACGCAATATCCTCTCTGCCTGTAAGCGAGGTAGATATGAGCAAATGTTATTCGTTTCTTTCAAAAACTGCGGAATATGCAAAATCGCTTGAGAAACAAATTGCCGGCGGAAAGAAAATAGACGCCGCCGAGCACAAAATTCTTTTGAATCTGCAAGCAAAAAACGAGAGCCTTTTAAATAGTTTTAATACTTTAAGACAATTATATACCGGCACGGACGCTAAAATAAGCGGCGGTCTCGACTTTTCCTTTGCGCTTCCTAAAACCATCACTTCAACCCCTGCAACGCTCGAAAGCTTAAACTCGGTAAACAAAAATCTTTCAAATTCACCGAAGCTTATTTATGACGGTCCTTTCTCGGATAACATTCCCGAAAACGAGCCTGAAATGTTGAAAAACGAAAAAGAAGCAACTTTAAAGGAAGCTACCGAAAAAGCGGAGGAATTCTTTAAATATACCAAGGGTAATTTGACATATACGGGCAAAAGCGAGGGCAATATTGAGTGCTATTCCTTTAAAAAAGGCAATTGCACCCTTGATTTGTCGGTAAAGGGTTGTAAAGTAGTACGCCTTAACAGCTATGCCTTTGTGCAAAACAGTAAGTACTCTAACCGCCGGTGTCTTGCCGAAGCGGAAAAATACCTCGAAAAAATGGGGTATAAAAATATGGCTTGCGCCTATTACGAAAAGAAAAACGGCATATTGACCGCAAATTTCAATTTTGTTCAGGACGGCGTTTTCTGTTATACCGATTTAGTTAAAATCAAAATTAATACCGCCACTTGTAAAGTATTAGGGCTTGACACAGTTAACTATTTAAGCAATCACAAAAGCCGAGATTTTTCCTCAAAGAAAATAAGCGTTCAAAGAGCCGAAGCCTCGCTGAGCCCGTATTTAAAGGTTATCGGCAGAAAAAGAGCGCTAATTCCCACGGAATACGGCAAGCAATTGCAGTGCTATGAATTCAGAACCAAAAGCGAAAACGGCACCGAGCTTTTAGTTTATATTAATGCCCTCGACGGCAGTGAAGCCGATATTTTAATTTTGCAAATTGATAAAAACGGCGTTTTAACAAGATAGAATATTAACAAGTATTCGTGAGATAATATAAACAAAGGGGTGATAAAAATGAAAAAAGCGCTTATTATTTTAACTTCTTTAGTTATTTTCGGTACTGCTTTTACCGCTTGCAGCACCGATAAAAGAGAAACTACAACTTCGCTTGACGATACAACGCTCACTCCCACAACAAGTATGAGCGAAAAAGTAAGCGAAGAGATGACGGACATGAGCGAGGATGTATCAAAAGCCGTTACGGATATTTCGGAAGGCGCGTCTCAGGCGGCTACTGATGTATCGGACGCTATGGACGGCGAATCAACAACAAAATAAAATTTGTTAAAAGAAAAAAATGCTGAGGCTTCAAGTACAAGCCTCAGCATTTTGAATATAAAATTATCTAATCTTATAAATATTAACCTCGTAAGGTCTTAAATAATCAACGGGACCCGCATAATTTGAGAGTATGCATTCGCCCTCAGCCTCACGCGCTCTTGAAATTCTGTTTTCGGTAAGGTTCATTTCGATAAACAAGGTGTTATCGTCGCTCTCTCTGTAAAGACAATAAGTCTTATCATTTGTCTTAAGCGGGATAAACTCGCCGTAAACCATTGTCGACTTATACTCTTTTCTCAAAGCAATAAGCGCCTTATAGTAATTAAACGGACTTGTTTCATCCTCGATTTCAGCCTTAGCGTTACACTCCTTATAATCGCCGTTTACTCTAATCCAAGGCTCGCCCGTGGTGAAGCCTGCGTTTTCCGAATCGTCCCAACACATAGGAGTTCTCGAATTATCGCGGCTGCCTGCAAGAATAGTGCTCCACGCCTCTTCGGCGGTTTTGCCTTTTTTGATAAGCTCGGCATACTTATTGATAGACTCGACATCTCTGATTTCGGACATATCGTTAAAATCACAGTTCATCATACCGAGCTCTTCGCCTTCAAATATATACGGTGTGCCTCTGCCTGTGAGAAGCATTGCACCGATAAGCTTTGAGAGCGGTTTTCTGAATTTCGGGTCGGGATTAACCTTAGATACCATTCTCGGATTATCATGGTTCTCAATAACCAAGGTAGGCCAAGAGGAGCCGTGAAGCTCAAGCTGATATTTTGCAAAAAGCTGTTTTAAATATTTTAAATCATATTTATAGTCGCTCCATCTCTCCTTGCCCGGAGTTTCAAGCTGGTCAAAAAGGAAGGTCTCTCTGATTTCTTCGCGCGAATCATCAACGAGATACTTTGCCATTTCAACGCCTATGCCGCCTGTTTCGCCTACGCAGAAGGAATCCGGATATTTTTTGAAGGAGTTTTCATTAAGCTCGTGCAAGTATTCCTGAAGGTGCGGTCCCCAGAAATAGTGCTCGCCGCCATAGCCGATAAACTCGCCGACAACGGGATTACCGTCGGGTAAACCTTCAACCTTGGAAATAAGATTAATAACATCCATTCTAAAACCGTCAACGCCCTTATCAAGCCACCAGCAAACCATTTCCGATACTTCTTTTCTGAGCTCGGGATTATCCCAATTCAGATCCATTTGCTTGGTTGAGAAGAGGTGAAGCGCCCACTCGTCAAGCTCGGGATAATAATTCCAAGCCGAGCCTGAGAAAAGCGATGTCCAGTTATTAGGCGGAACGCCTACGCCCTTACCTTTTCTGAAAATATAGTAATTCTTATATTTTTCATCTCCCGCAAGCGCCTTTTGGAACCACTCATGCTCATCGGAGGTATGATTTACAACCAAGTCCATAACGAGGCGCATACCTCTTTTGTGAATTTCGCAGAGCATTTTGTCAAAGTCCTTCATGGTGCCGAACTCTGTCATAATCTTCTTATAATCGCGGATGTCATAGCCCATATCGTCATTAGGCGAATCGTAAATCGGGCTGAGCCACAGCACATCAACGCCCAAATCCTTGAGATAATCAAGCTTTGAAATTATGCCCGGCAGGTCGCCGATACCGTCCCCGTTCGAGTCCATAAACGAACGCGGATAAATCTGATAAATGACTGACTCTTTCCACCACTTCGGGTCAACTTCATCCTTTGTTATAACCTTTTCGGGAGTGTAGCTTAACAAATCGCAAAGATGCTCAACTGTTTCCATCGGCAGCTTTTCACCGAGCATTTTCGGCAAAGCCTTAAGCTTCATATTCTCAACCAAGGGATTGTGAATTGCTTTTTCGGGTAAGCCCGCATGATATGCAACCATTTCAACAAGGTCATTGCCTACGGGAGTAGCCATAACCTCTTTTAAGGTGCTTTCAGGAGTAATTTTCATAAAAAATATTTCCTTTCATAATATATTTATACTAATTTTACCACATTTTAACACCATTTTTCAATGTTATTATTAACAATAATTATTTCGGCGGATTTACTATTTTGACTAAAATATTGTTCCCGCCACAATGCGCTAAATTTTTCGGTAATTTTTAAATATTATTATTTTTACTAAATTAAAACAGAGGTAGTTAAAATGAAATCAAGCACATTGGAAATGCCGCGGCTTAAATCAGCAAGCAAAACCGACGGTATAATAAAAAACGGATTCGCCAAAAAAGCGTTAGTAATTTTATCTCACATAGCAGTAGCTGCGGTGAGCTTTTTCAGTGCGGGATGTACCGTGCTTAAATACTGCAATCCCTTTGCGCTCGCTCTTGCCGCCTCAGTGCCTGCCAAATATACTCCTGCGGCGATTATAGGCGCAGGCGCAGGCTATTTTTTTGCAGGATACGAGATAATTCCTCTCAGATACATAGTAGCTCTTTTGATAGTTATAATTCTAAAACGGCTCATTATGAACGGGAGAGGCTCCGAAAATCCGCTCACGACAGGAATAAGCGCATTAATTGCAAGTGCGCTTACCGGCTCGGCAACCTCGCTTTTCCTTGACGAGGTTTCCGTAACGCTCATCCCCTACACTGTTGAAGCCGTGATTACGGGTGCAAGCGCAGTCTTTTTGGCAGGGGCTTTTGTCAGCTTAAAGAATATGAAAAGTATAAACTCTTTAAAAGACAGCGAAAGGGCTACGCTGCTCGTTTCCGCCTTCATAATGATATTAAGCTTTTCATATTTAGAGATTTTTTCGCTGAAAATCAGTTCCATAGCCGCGGCGCTCATCGTTTTGCTTTCCGCTTACTACACCTTATCAAGCGGTGCCGCAATTGCAGGAATTCTGGCAGGCGTTTTCTTGAGCATAGGACAAGGTGATTTTTCAAGCTTTGTTCCGTTTTGCTTAGGCGGGCTTTTTGCCGGACTCGGTATGGCTTATAACCGCTTTTTGTGTTCGCTTGCATTGGGGCTCGGCTTTGTGGTTGTGCTTATATTCTACCCTTCCTTTAAGCCTGAAATAAGCGAGTTTATTGAAATAGGTATAGCGATTGGAATATTCTTAATTATTCCTTCAAAGATATTAAAAAAATTCCGCTTCTTAAACAACGCCGACTACAGCGTTTCCTCGGCGGGAATAAAGGAACAGGCGGTTTCACGGCTTCGCTTTGCGGCGGACGCTTTAAGTTCCGTCTCCGACAGCGTTGACAAGGTTCACGCAAAGCTTGGAGAATACGGCGGGACAAAAAAGGTATCGGTTTATTTAAACACTATGAATAAGACCTGCGACAAATGCGGACTTAAATACTACTGTTGGGAGCACGAAAAAAGAAGAACGGTTGATACATTTAAAAAAATAGAAAAAATGCTCGAAAATGATGTGGAGCTGAGCAAAGAAAATTTGCCCGATGATTTCGGCAGCGTCTGCATAAAAGCGGAAAGACTGATTAAAAACTTCACCGTTTCTCATGCTTCTTACGCCGCAGCCACTCTCGCCGAAAGGAAAAGCGAAGGCTTGAGAGAAATAATGGCGCTGCAATTTGACGCTATGAGCGAAATGCTCTTCGAGTTATCGGAAGATATTGAAAATCGGGAAATACCCGACAGCGTGCTCACCGATTCGCTTGCTGATTTGCTTGATTACTATGAGGTAAAATACGACTGCGCTTCCGTTACCGGAGACAAGGACTTCAGGCTGAAGGTGTCTTTGCGCCTGCCCTATAGGCAAAAAGCAAGCGAAAGCGAAAAATTTTTAAAAGACTTAAACGAAATATGCTCGCGATGCTTTGCTTCGCCGATCGTTTATGAATTTGAAAGCTCGGCAATGCTTGAATTCTTTGAAAAGCCCGTATACGAAATACAAACAGGCTTTTGCCAGCTAAGCGCCGATAACAACGCAAACTGCGGCGACGCATTTGAAATAATATCGGACTACTTCGGCAAAAGCGCTATTATACTATCGGACGGTATGGGCAAAGGAGATTTAGCTTCGGTAAACGGCACTTTAGCCGCATCTATTTTGGCAAAGCTTTTAAAATCGGGCTTTTCCGTAGGCGCGGCAATAAAGACGGTTAACACGGCTCTCATTTCCAAAGGAAACGATGAAAGCTTTGCAACGGTTGACATAGTAAGCTTTGACCTATTTAACGCCAAAGCCGATTTCTTTAAAGCGGGAGCCACAAGCTCATATTTTCTCAGAAAAGGCAAAAGCGGGAAGGTTGAGCTTTCAAGCATGCCTATAGGAATACTTGATACAGCCGACTTTTCCAAGACTTCCCTTTCGCTCGGCTCGGGAGATATTGTGCTTATGCTTTCCGACGGCGCAACTCAGGGCAACAGCGAGTGGATAGGCGAGGTTTTGGAGAAAAAGGAATATGAGACTCCCGCAGACCTCGCAAAACTTGTGGCGGCGAAAGCGAGCAAAATGCAATACGGCGTTCACGAGGACGATATAAGCGTTATTGCGATGTTTATTAAATAATTGACATTGACTTTAAATATATGTTAAAATGAATTCAACAAAATATTTGGAGGTATTTTATTATGCAGTATGAAATCAAAGGTACTCCGATGCCCGTTGTTATCTGCACACTTGATGCAGGTGAACAGATGAAAACAGAAGGCGGCGGAATGAGCTGGATGAGCGACGGTCTTACAATGCAGACCACCACAAGCGGCGGTATAGGCAAGGCTCTCGGCAGAGCGTTCTCAGGCGACAAGATGTTCCAGAACATCTACACTGCTAATTCTAACGGTCAGTTTATCGCATTTGCATCGTCATTTGTAGGCGACATTCTTGCTCTTGACGTTGCTCCCGGTCAGGAATACATCTGTCAGAAGAGCGCGTTCCTCGCATCTACCATGGGCGTTAATATGTCCGTTTATTTCAAGAAGAGCCTTAAGACAGGTCTTTTCGGCGGCGAAGGCTTCATTATGCAAAAGTTTGACGGTCAAGGCAAACTCTTTATTGAGATTGACGGTACTGCTATTAAGTATAATCTCGCTGCTGGCGAAAAACTTGTTATGGAAACAGGCAGACTTGTTATGATGAGTTCAACCTGCACACTTGATACTAAAACTATTAAAGGCGCTAAAAACATCTTCTTAGGCGGCGAAGGCTTATTCAACACAGTTGTAACAGGCCCTGGCGAAGTAATCGTTCAGTCCATGCCTGCAGCGAAGATGGCGGACGCTCTGAGCAAATACATAGTTCCGAAGTCCTCAGGCGGCGGAATCCAGTTTGGTGGTAACTAATTCGATATTCATACTCATTTTGAGTGTGTATATACTTAATTCTTTTTTCATTTTTTAAAACTTCTAAGCGAAAAACGCTGACCTCGTGTCAGCGTTTCAGAGTGTCGACAAAGTGGATAAAACCGCACGACTAAATGATAACCTAGCTTTTTGAGTGAATTTATTTTTTCTTCTTATAAAGTCTCTTATTATGCTAAAGCCTTATACAAGCTGTTAAAAAACGCCGTAACTA